>CAZAHJ010000031.1:0-22905 GCA_964485115.1 uncultured Flavobacterium sp. | reverse complement strand
TTTTAAAACCTGAAGTATTGTTAACTAGAGATCCTAGAATGGTAGAGCGTAAAAAATTCGGTCAGAAAAAAGCTAGAAAGCGTTTCCAATTCTCTAAACGTTAATCTCAAGTTCAGATTATCGTATTTTATTATTTGAAAAATTATTAATGCCGTTCATCCGGAAACATCCGGAAAGTTAGTTTAGCATCTAAATGAAGCCTTGAGCTAAAACTCTACAGGAACATTGCTAACAACGGAACGTAAACTATTAAAAAAATGGCAAACAAAATAGACGTTAAAGAATTATTAGAAGCAGGTGTTCACTTCGGACATATGACTCGTAAGTGGGATCCTAACATGGCACCATATATCTATATGGAGCGTAATGGTATCCACATCATTAACTTGTACAAAACCGCTGCTAAATTAGAAGAAGCTACTGAGGCTTTGAAAAAAATTGCAGCTTCTGGTAGAAAAGTATTATTCGTTGCTACCAAAAAACAAGCAAAAGACATCGTAGCTGAAAAAGCACAAGCTTGCAACATGCCATACATCACCGAAAGATGGCCAGGTGGTATGTTAACCAACTTTGTAACTATCCGTAAAGCTATCAAGAAAATGGCTTCTATTGATAGAATGAAAAAAGACGGTACTTTTGACACTTTATCTAAGAAAGAAAAATTACAAATCGATCGTTTAAGAGCTAAGTTAGAAAAAAACTTAGGTTCTATTGCTGACATGTCTCGCTTACCTGCTGCTTTATTTGTAGTAGATGTAAAAGCAGAGCACATTGCAGTAAAAGAAGCAATCAAATTAAACATTCCAATATTTGCAATGGTCGATACCAATTCCGACCCAAGAACCATCGATTATGTAATTCCTGCAAATGATGATGCTTCTAAATCTATTGAAAAAATCTTATCTATTGTATCTGCTGGTATTGTAGAAGGTTTATCTAACAGAAATACCGATAAGGTAGATGAAGCTGAAGAAGTAGAAGAAGTGGAAGAAGTAACAAATGAAGCGTTACTAGCAGAAGCTGCGGAAACAGAAGAAACAGAAGAAAACACCGAAGCATAATTTTCGGATTTTCCATACCTAATTCCAAATTCCGTTCTCCAAAAACACCTGTTTGAAGAAGTATGGAATTTGGAATTTTAATTTTCAATATTTCATTTATTAACTTATAAAAACGAACACAATCATGGCAACAATTACTGCTGCAGATGTAAACAAATTAAGACAAACTACCGGTGCCGGTATGATGGATTGCAAAAAAGCTTTGACCGAAGCGGAAGGAGATTTTGATAAAGCAATCGAAATTTTAAGAAAAAAAGGACAAAAAGTTGCTGCAAACCGTTCTGATAGAGAATCTACCGAAGGTGCTGCAATTGCTTTGGTAAACGACGCTAAAACAGTGGGTGTTGCCATTACTTTAAACTGCGACACCGACTTTGTTGGTAAAAACGAAGGTTTCGTAAAATTAGCACACGATTTCGCTAGCTTGGCTTTGAACTTCGAAACCAAAGAAGCGTTATTGGCTGCTGATTTTGGTGGAATTACCGTTGCTGAAAAATTAGTAGAACAAACCGGTGTTATTGGAGAAAAAATCGAAATTGGATCATTCGAAAGAATCGAAGGTGCATTTGTAGGATCATACATCCACGCTGGAAACAAAATTGCGGTAGTAACTGCTTTATCTGCAAATGTGGCAGGTGCTGAAGAAGCTGCTAAAAATGTTTCTATGCAAGCAGCAGCAATGAATCCAATCGCTTTGAATGAAGATGGTGTAGATGCAGATACCATTGCGAAAGAAATTGAAATTGCTAAAGACCAATTAAGAGCAGAAGGCAAACCTGAGGCGATGTTAGAAAATATTGCTAAAGGAAAATTAAACCGCTTTTTTAAAGACAATACTTTGGTAAACCAAGACTATATCAAAGACGGATCGATGAGTGTTGCTGCTTACGTTAAAACCGTAGACGCTAACTTAACCGTAACCGGATTTAAAAGAGTTGCTTTAGGATAATCCTAAAACCAAACTTATAAAACAAAAAGCACCCCAATCGGAGTGCTTTTTTGGTTTTATGCTATTCACAAAAGTTTTAATAAAAATTGCAAGCAATCTCTTATATTTACGACAATCAATCCAATACAAAAACTTTTCTTGTAAACATGAAAACATATCAATCTCTTTTTTTACTTTTTTGGATATTTAACCTACCTGCCCAAACGCTTTTAGAACCCGATAAAAAAATCACCACCCAAGGACAAGTAACCATTCGTGGTGCCAAAGTTCCGTATGAAGTAACCACTGGCACCCAACCGGTTTGGGACGATAAAGGAAAAATGTCTGCCTACTTGCACTATACGTACTATAGAAGAAGTGATATCAATCAGTTAGAAAACCGACCCCTGCTTATCTCATTTAACGGTGGCCCAGGTTCTGCATCAGTATGGATGCACTTGGCATATACCGGTCCGAAAATCTTAAAAATTGACGAAGAAGGCTATCCGGTTCAGCCTTACGGGGTAAAAGACAATCCATATTCGGTATTAGATGCGACCGATATTTTGTATGTAAATCCTATCAATACTGGTTATTCCAGATTTTTATTAGACGAAAAAGACATTGATAAAAGCAAATATTTTGGTGTAAATGCCGACATCAAATATTTAGCCGATTGGATCACCACGTTTTTGAGTAGAAACAATCGTTGGCTGTCACCTAAATACATCATTGGAGAAAGCTATGGAGGAACTCGGGTTGCCGGATTGTCGCTTGCCCTTCAAAACCAACAGTGGATGTATTTGAACGGAGTAATTTTGGTTTCTCCTGCAGATTATAAAAGCTATAACCAAGACAATGCCGTGAGCAATGCCTTATCAGTACCCTACTATACGGCTACTGCTTGGCACCATAATAAACTGAATCCTTCATTGCAACAAAAAGATTTGTTAGACATTTTACCGGAAGTAGAAAATTTTACGGTGAATCAATTAATCCCTGCTTTGGTAAAAGGTGGATTTTTAGACCAAGCTACCAAAGAAAATTTAGCCCAACAATTGGCAACTTACACCGGAATTAATGCCAAAGTATATTTGCAACACAACTTGATGTTGCCCGAAAGCTATTTTTGGAAAGAATTGTTGCGAGAAGAAGGATTTAACATCGGTAGATTAGACTCCAGATATTTGGGAATTGACAAAAAAGAAAGTGGCAGCAGTCCTGATTACAGTGCCGAATTAACTTCTTGGTTGCATTCCTTTACTCCTGCCATCAATTACTACTTTCAGGAAATACTAAAATTAAAAACTGACGTTAAATATAATATGTTCGGAAATGTGCAACCCTGGAACTACGAAAACAACAATACTTTAGACAATCTTCGTCAGGCTATGGCACAAAATCCTTATTTGCACGTGTTGTACCAAACCGGATATTATGATGGTGCAACTACCTATTTTAATGCCAAATACAGCATGTGGCAAATAGATCCAAGCGGAAAATTAAAAAACCGAATGGAGTTTAAAGGCTACCGAAGCGGACACATGATGTACTTGCGAAAAGAAGATTTACAAACCTCTAACGAAGATTTACGAAACTTTATTTTACGAACTTCTAATACTGGCAAACAAGCAGAGTATCTTAGAAAATCTAATTAACATTTTTACATGCGAATATTTTTAACTACCCTTTGCATATTCTATATTGCTTTTAGTTTTGCTCAAACCAAAAAATACCAAAGTTTACTTTGGGAAATTTCCGGAAACGGACTATCAAAAAAATCATACATGTATGGAACTATGCACGTGAGTGAAAGAGTTTCGTACCACTTATCCGATGCTTTTTTTAACCATTTATTACAAGCTGATTTTATTGCTAATGAAAGCGAACCTAGCACTTGGAGTGACTTAAACGACTTGTTTGGTAACCAAGACTTTAATTTTGGCTACAGCAAACTGTATCGTAATTTTTACCAAAAACCAATGGATAAAAGAGCTTTGTATCGACATTTTAGAAATGAAAACTTTTCTATGGATAATTTGTTGTTTCGAACCAATGCCTTTAGAAAAGACTACCAAGAGGAAACCTATTTGGACATGTTTATTTACCAAACAGGAAAAAAATATCGCAAAAAAACCGTTGGTTTAGAAGATGCCAAAGAATCTATGGCATTGATTTTAAATATCGATTATGAAGACCAACGTCCGGATGAAGAAAACATGCAAAAATTAGCCAAACTACTTAAAGGAAAAATGCCAGCAGAAGCGATGGTTGATTTTTATAGAGAAAAAGATTTAGATATGTTCGATTCGTTAAGCATATTGTCATCTCCTGCTTCTTACCTGGAAAATATGTTGTTCAAACGAAATGAAATCATGACCAAAAGCATGGATTCTATCATGAAAAAAGGAAGTTTGTTTGCCGCAGTTGGTGCAGCACACTTACCCGGTAATAGAGGAATGATTGAAATGTTGCGAAAAAAAGGATATACGGTTACCCCTGTTTTTGATGATTACACAGATAAAGGAAAAAAAGCAAAAAAAACCATTGAAGAATTGTTTATAGCCTCAGAATTAAAGGAGTTTGCATCGGAAGATCAAATGATACAAGTCCCAGCATTTTCGATGGTATTGCCTCAAGTAAGCGACTATAATAGTCCGGATTTAACCAATGGTGGTTATTTAAATATTAAAAGAAGTCCTTTGTGGAAAGCTTTGCAAAAAAACAAAGCCATTTCTTTTGAAAAAACATTAGATAGTTTATTTTTTGAAAATATTCCTGGAGATATTTTGGAGAAAAAATTGACGCAAGAAAACGGAAATTGGGTATATGAAATTCAAAACAAAACCAAAACCGGAAACTTTCAACGTCATCGATTTTACGTAACTCCTTTAGAGATTATTTCGGTAAGTTTGGTAGGTACCAATAATTACGCTACCAAACTAGAAAATCAAATCTTCCCAAAAATTCAATTGGCAAAACCATCCAACGATTGGAATAAATTCACCCCTTACCACCAAAAATTTAGTATTCAATCTCCAAATTATCAAGTAGTTTACGGAAACAGAGCTCCTTCTGCTCACCCGGAAACCATCACTCTATTAGCACATTTGCCTCAAGACCAATCGTTTTACTTTTTATTGGAAAAAATGTCAGATGATGTGTACCAATTGGAAAACACATCGTTTGAGTTGCATCGCATACAAGAAGAGTTTTTATTGCAATACGATGTAAAAAATAACAAAGAAATTGTAGAGGAAAACTCAAAAATGCTTTGGACCAAATCCGAAATATACGGACAAATCACTTACTTAAAAACGGTAGTAAATGGTGCTAATTATTACTTACTTGGCTGTGTTGGTTGCAATGAAAGCAATGCGAAGAATTTTTTGGGTTCCTTTCAATTAACAGATAGTTCTGCTTTAGATAGTCAAAACAGCCTATGGAAAAACGATGCAGGACAATACACTATTCAAATTCCAAAAAAACAAAATGAAATCTACTTTTTAAAAGAATCGAAAAAAAGTCAAGTCAACGGGAAAAGCAAAAAAACCAATCATTTTAAATCCAACCAAACTAATGCCGTTTTTACCGGAACCAACGGAGAAAAGGTTCATGTTTGGAGTTACGAATACCATCCGTATGAATACGAAAAAAGCAAGGATAGTATTTTAGAAAGATTCAGGAAAAACTTCATTTCTATTGAAATATCTGACGAAACAGAACTAGAAGGTTTAACTCCTGAAATGATTCCAGATTTTTTACAAGCAGAAGAGTTTGCAAATAATTCTGAGCAAAGAGGCTATTATGGAAGTAAAAAAGCCGGTCCGATCATGTCAAACTGGGACAAAGCTTTGAATATAGAAAACAAAGAAACATTTGGTAAAAAGTATCAATTAGTTCAAGAAAAGAAAACAGAAATTTCTAATCCTGAATGCTTAATTTACGAAGCCCAATTACAACATCCCGATTCGGAAAATGCCATCCAAATCAAATGGGTAATTACCGATGGCATGCATTATACCTTAAAAAGTTTGGTGCCAAAAAATCAGCCGGAAAAAGCAGGCTTTGCCCAACAAGTAATGCAATCGTTTCAACCCTTAGTGTTTACAAAAAAACAAAGTTTGTTTGAACCAAAATTATCTCAATTTTTAGAAGATATCCAAAGCGAACACGATAGTATTCGTTATTCAGCCTTACAATCAGCAAGGTACTTAAACATCGATAAAAACGAATGGCAATTGGTGCAGGAATGGATCAACAACTGGGAGGAAGAAGAAGATGCACTTGATGCCATGGAAATTATTTTGGAAAAAATTGCTGTAATTTCTGATAAAGCATCCTTGCAGTTATCTTCAAAAATTTACTTGCGAGAAGACCTACCGCCTAGCATTCAATTTGCTATTTTAAAAGGATTGGCGAAACAAAAAAACAAAGATGCTTATCTACTTATCCGTCAACTGATGTTACAAGACTTGCCAATTTCTGATGATGCTTCGATGATTGATCAGTTATTTGAAATTTTTGAAGAAAACATCGAATACAGTGCCCTATTAATGCCTTCTATTTTTCAGTTTTATAGCATTCCGGAATACCATGAGCCTATTTTAAACTTTACTAAAAAGTTATTAGAAAATGACAAACTTACTCCGAAACAACTAAAAAATTACCAAAAAATGCTGTTGACCAATGCCAAATTAGAGTACAAAAGAGTACGAAGCTGGAAACTTGGACAACAAAGAAGCGATTATTACGATGCCTCCGATGCTCCGGAAGTTTGTTCGTATTTGTTTGGATTTATGCATTTGTTGGAAGCCTTTAAAAAAGACAAAGAAGTAGCTGTACTATGGGAAAAAATTAGAAATCTTTCTATTAGAGAAGTCACCATCGAAATGTATGCTTTAGAGAGCAAAAAAGGAAACGTTTCTAAGAATTGGGAAAAAGAATTACTGGAAAATCCAGAAACCCAATTTGCCATTACTTACTTGATGGCCAAAAACAAAAAATTGGATATTTCAGAAATTCCTGGTACCGATATGGACATGGCTATTTCTGCCATTTATTTGTTTGATTTGTTAGAAGCAGAAAAAGTACAAATGCAATTTTTAGAAGAAAAATCAAAAACAGTGGGCAACCAAAAAATTAGATTTTTCTTTTTTAAAGGCATCAAGGACAATTATGAAGATATTTACTACGAAAACTTTCCGATATTATTTAGTATCGGTTTTGTAGAAAACAGCAAAGGAGAATTGCAATATCAATCGTTTTACAGTGGATTGCAAAAACAATTGGTTGATGAAGACGACTTGCCTTGGTTGATGCAAGAGATTATGGACAAATCGATTCATGAGAACAAAAAAAGAACTTCTTTTGGAAAAATTAAAAATAACTTCGGAATGATGGATGGTTTTTATATGGATTAGTCATGGGAAAAATACGTTGTAATTGGTGTGAAAAAGACGATTTGTATCGCAACTACCACGATAATGAATGGGGTGTTCCGGTAACGGACGACCAAAAAATGTTTGAGTTTTTATTGTTGGAAACTTTTCAAGCCGGACTTAGTTGGTACACCATTTTAGCAAAAAGAGAAAATTTTAGAATTGCTTTTAACCAATTTGATTACCATTTAATAGCCAAATATACTCCCGAAAAATTAGAGGAATTACTTCAAAATCCGGGCATTATTCGCAACCGTATAAAAATTGCGGCAAGTGTAAGCAACGCACAAGCCTACCTTAAGGTACAAGAGGAATTTGGTGCCTTCTGCAATTATATCTGGGGTTTTGTACATCATAAACCAATAGTTAACCACTGGAAAAACATGGCAGAAATTCCTTCCAAAACCGAGCTTTCAGATGCCATTAGTAAGGATTTAAAAAAGCGAGGTTTTAAGTTTGTTGGATCCACAGTGGTATATGCCCACCTACAAGCAACCGGAATTGTTAATGACCACTTGGTTGGATGTTGGAAGTATCATCATGAAATAATTTGAAAATGCTTTAAATCAAACTTGAGAAATCAAGACACAAACATCACATATAATCACACAGACAAAATTCCATATTTAACCGCATATGTTATTTATTGTTAGAAATTTAAATGGGACTTCTTAAATCGAGAGCACTTTGTTTAAGTAAGATAATACATTGTTTGATTTCTACATTACTAAATTGTTACATTACTTCATTTTCAAATTGCCAAATTTTCAAATTATTAATGAGCTTCCAACCAATTTTGCCCAACACCCATATCAACCACTAGTGGCACATTTAACGTGTAAGCATTTTCCATTTCGGTTTTAATCAAAGCTTTTAAGGTTTCCAATTCAGGTTGGTACACATCAAAAACCAATTCGTCATGCACTTGCAATAACATTTTGCTTTGCAATGCGTGTTCTTTCATTTTTTGATGAATTTGTATCATAGCAATTTTGATGATATCGGCAGCACTTCCTTGGATTGGTGCATTTACAGCATTTCGTTCCGCTTGACCTCTTACCACAGCATTGGCAGAATGAATATCAGGTAAATATCTTCTCCTACCTAAAACGGTTTGTACATACCCATGTTCTCGGGCAAAAGCTATTTGACTTTGTATGTATTGCTTTAATTTTGGATACGTTTGGTAGTATTGCTCAATTAATGTGGCACTTTCGGATCGGTTTAAGGTAGTTTGCTGGCTTAATCCGAAAGCTGAAACCCCGTAAATGATTCCAAAATTTACCGTTTTTGCATGGCTTCGTTGTTCTTTGGTAACTTCATGTAATGGCACTCCGAATACTTTAGAGGCAGTACTTTGGTGGATGTCCTCATGGTTTTGAAATGCCTTGATCATGTTGTCTTCTTCGCTTAAACTGGCAATAATTCGTAGTTCAATTTGGGAGTAGTCGGCTGCCAACAACACATAATCGTCATTTTTTGCAACAAAAGCTTTTCGAACCATTCTTCCTCTTTCGGTTCGGATCGGAATATTCTGTAAATTGGGGTTGTTAGAACTTAATCTACCGGTTGCAGCAACGGTTTGCATGTAGTCGGTATGTACCCTTCCGGTGATTTTATTTACTTGGTTTGGCAACGCATCTACATAAGTATTTTGCAATTTTACCAACTGTCTCCAATCTAAAATTTGTTGTACAAACGGGTGGTTTTTTGCCAACTCGGTTAGAATATCTTCTCCGGTAGCATATTGCCCGGTTTTTGTTTTTTTAATTTTATTCCCTCCAATTTGCAAGTGGTCAAACAAAATTTCTCCCAATTGTTTTGGTGACGCCAAATTAAAGGCTTTACCAGCTTGTTCGTAAATCCCCTTCTCCAACTGTTGGATGTCGTTGCTTAAATCAGCTGATAAACTTTGTAAATAAGCAGTGTCTAACCGAATGCCTTCACTTTCCATCGCTGCCAATACTTGCATTAATGGCATTTCAATTTCTTGAAACAACACTTCGGTATTGGTTTGCTTTAACTCCGGAGCAAAATGTTGCTTTAACTGTAAAGTGATGTCTGCATCTTCTACCGCATATTCTTTTACTTCTTCTAAAGCAACCTCTCGCATATTGCCTTGATTTTTCCCTTTTTTTCCAATTAATTCGGTGATGGAAACGGGTTGGTATTTCAAATAGGTTTCTGCCAACACATCCATGTTGTGTCGCATATCCGGATTGATTAGGTAATGTGCAATCATGGTATCGAACATGGGTGCTTGCACCGAGGTACCATATTGCTGCAATACTTTTGTATCGTATTTTAAATTTTGTCCGATTTTTAAAATGGAAGTTGAGTTAAAAAACGGTTTTAATTTTTCTAAAATGGAAATGGTTGCCTCTCTGTTATCCGGACAAGGCACATAAAATCCTTTGCCTTTTTCGTAAGAAAATGCCAATCCAACCAAACTAGCTTCGAGAGTTTCTAACGAGGTGGTTTCGGTATCAAAACACACTTCGGTTTGTTGTAAAAGTTGTTGCACCAATAAATCTAATGCCAAGTTACCTTGTACCACTTGGTAATGGTGTGGTGTATTGGCTAAAGTTTGGTAATTGGAAGAAACTACCGTTGACTCTTCGGAAGCACTGCCAAACATATCTAATTGATCAGAAGCTGTAGACTTTGGATTGGTAGTATTGCTTGATGAAGTCGTGTTTGCATTGGCATTTCCATTTCCAAAAAGTTTGTCGAATTGGGTTCGCATTTGCCGGAACTCTAATTCATCAAACAAAGCGTGGGTTTGTTCAAAGTCGGGTACTGAAAGTTCGTAGTCTTTGGCATCAAAAGTTACCGGACAATCTAGTAAAATCGTAGCAAGTTTTTTAGAAAGTAGTCCTTGTTCTTTATTGGCTTCTATTTTGTCTTTAATTGCTCCTTTTAGTTGGTGGGTATTTTCCAAGAGGTTTTCCATGGAACCAAATTCTGCCAATAATTTTTTGGCTGTTTTTTCACCAACTCCAGGCAAGCCGGGTATGTTATCTACAGCATCTCCCATCATACCTAAAAAGTCGATGACTTGTTCGGGACGTTCGATTTCAAATTTTTGTTTGACTTCTTCTACTCCCCAAATTTCAATATCGTTACCCATTCGAGCAGGACGATATACAAAGATATTTTCGGATACCAATTGTGCGAAATCTTTATCAGGTGTTACCATATACACTTGGTAACCTTCTTTTTCGGCTTGTTTGGCCAATGTTCCTATCAAATCGTCAGCTTCAAAACCTTCTTTTTCAATGATGGGGATATGCATACTTTGCAATAATTGATGGATATAGGGCACTGCAATTTTTATGGCTTCAGGAGTTTCGTCTCTATTTGCCTTGTATGCTTCGAACATTTCTAATCGAAAAGTGCTACCTCCTTTATCAAAAGCCACTGCCAAATGATCTGGTTTTTCACGTCTGATGACTTCTAAAAGGGAATTCATAAATCCCATGATGGCAGAAGTATTGAGTCCTTTTGAGTTGATTCGTGGATTTTTAATAAACGCATAATATCCTCTGAAGATAAGGGCATAGGCATCTAAAAGAAATAATTTTTTGGGCTGTGACATGAATTGGAGTTTTGAATGTAAAATTCAAAAATACAAAGTATCTGAGGAAACCTTGGTGGGCTTGGCAACTATTTTTTGATTTTGCGATTTTTATTTTTGGTGACTTCGCCCCGATTGGAGTGGCAGCTTTGTGTAGCAAAAAAGGTGCATTGGTGGAAATGCCAAAGCGACCAAAGGAAGCTATTGGCATGCCCTATCCAATGCCGTTTTTTGCAAACAAACTATAACGGAAAGCGGGAATAGCGACATTTACATGTATTCCTACTTTAAAGAAGAATTGTAAAAGCTGAAGTTTTCTTTCGTTAATTTTATGAAAACAATTTCCTGTCTTTTGCTTTTTGGCTTTACTTTGCTCAAAAAAAAGTGGTATTCAGACTTTTATTTTTCTTGGGTTTTGTGTTTTTAGTAGAACTCTACAGTTTTCAAACTATCAAAACCTTGTCTAAACTCAAATGGGTGCATTACTCCTATATCACCTTAAGCATTGTTCTGATAGCTTTCTTGGTATATTCTTTTAGCAAATTTGACCGAAGCATCGGACAAACCGAGCAAACCATGTTTACCATGGGAGTATTTTTGTTGTTTTACGTACCTAAAATGATTTTAGGTGTTTTGATGTTTTCTGAAGATATATTTCGATTGTTAGAAGGCATCTTAAGATATGGCATGAAATGGCAAACCAACTCCACTTCTTTTTTACCTAACAGGAGAATGGTAGTTAGCCAAATTGCTTTGTTTTTGGCTTTGATCCCGTTTGTTTCTTTATTATACGGTATGGCAAAAGGGAAATACAATTTTAAAGTATACCACGAAACTTTGTATTACAAAGATTTACCTGCTTCTTTTGATGGAACTAAAATTGTGCATATATCCGATATTCACTCTGGAAGTTTTGACAATCCAGAAAAAATTGAAAAAGCCGTTGATTTGATCAGCCAACAAAATGCAGATTTAATTTTATTTACAGGAGACATCGTAAATTCTTTGGCCAAAGAAATGGAACCATGGATTGGAACTTTTCAGAAAATAAAAGAACCTACTTTTGGCAAATTTTCTGTACTTGGAAATCACGATTACGGAGAGTATTTAGATTGGAAAGGAAACCAACAAGCTAAAAAAGAAAATTTTGAAAATATCCAAAAATTACATCAACAAATTGGTTTTCAACTTTTGAATAATGCTTCTGCTTCTATTACAAAAGACAATGAATCGATTCAAATTATTGGAGTAGAAAATTGGGGACAGAATTTTAAAAAAGCTGGAGATTTAAAACTTGCTTCTACCAAAGTAAATCAAACTGATTTTAAAATTTTACTAAGTCACGACCCCAGTCATTGGGAATACGAAGTTAAAAACCACCCTAACCATTACCATTTAACGCTTTCCGGACATACGCATGGCATGCAATTTGGCATTGAAATTCCGGGTATTTTACAATGGAGCCCAGTGCAATATGTGTATAGACAATGGGCGGGATTGTATAAATTTCAAGAGAAATACTTATATGTTAACAGAGGTTTTGGGTTTCATGCCTATCCAGGCAGGGTTGGAATTTGGCCTGAAATCACTGTTATTGAACTAAAAAAAGGAGAAAAAATATAATTTTTGTAAAAAAATTCTACATTTGTATTCATTAATGTACCAAAGTAATAGTATACATTTACTTAAAATTTGTCTGATTTATGTCAAAATTTGGAGATTTAATTAATTCACATGTCCCTGTGTTAATTGACTTTTATACAGAATGGAATGAGCAATCAATATCCATGCATCCTATTATTAAAGATGTTGCAGCAGCATTGGGAGATAAAGCCAAAGTAATTAAAATTGATATCGACAAAAATCAGGAATTGGCAGAAGCCTTAAGAGTCAAAGGTTTGCCAACTTTAATGATTTATAAAGATGGTCAAATGGTTTGGAGACAATCTGGGGAACTAGATGCCAACACTCTAATCAACTTGGTGAAGGAGCAATTGTAAAAAATCCTTTTATTTTATTGGCAATACATGAAATTGGTATCCTTTTTCGTGAAAATGTTGTAGCACTTTAGGCAACATATAGAACAACTTTTCTTTGCATTTGATGCTGTCATGAAACACGATAATGCTTCCTTTCTGGGTGTGGTTGTATATTTTTTGTAGTGTTTTTTCGACAGAAAATTCTGAATTAAAATCATAAGTCAAAATATCCCACATCACAATTTGGTAATCTTTCTTTATTAAAGAATTGGTTTGTTTAGGAGTAATTTTTCCGAAAGGAGGCCTGAAATACTTTGCCTTATTTTTTTGAAAAGATTGGATGGTTTCTTGTGTTTTCAACACTTCATTAACATATTCATTTGTCGTTGCTTTCCATCCATTTACATGATTGTAGGTATGGTTTGCCAATAAATGTTCTTCTTCTAACAATTGAACCACTAATTCGGGATTGGCTTTGATGCGACTTCCAATACAAAAAAAAGTTGCTTTTGCTTGGTAAAGACTTAATTGATGTAAGACCCAAGAAGTTATTTGAGGAGTTGGTCCATCATCAAAAGTTAAATAAATAATTTTGGAATTGGTAGAAACATTCCAAAGATATTTGCGAAATAACCACGGAAATATCTTTGGAATAGATACTAGTTTCATTTACTCTAATTCTACCGTTAAACCATATCTTTTCAATCGCACTCTTTGGTCTAATTTTCGAAAGTGAGATTGAAATTTTTGATATATCTTTTCGAAATGAGGTAAATCTTTTTGGTCTTTGGCAATTTGCAATAAACTCTGATAACGATTTACTTTGGTAGCAATTTCCAAATCGTACAATTTTTGTTCATCTACAGGCATCGAAGAAAAATACACCATTTCTTGGTCATACTTTTTTAGTAAATGCTCTAATAATTTACGTGCTTTATCTTTCTGTTCAATTTTGTAATAGCCAATAATGTATGGCTCTAAAGAAGTGTAAAAACCATAGTAATCCACAGGCATTTTCCGAATTATCAAATCCATTATTTCTTCTGCATCTTGATTTCTTCCTTCGTTAATCAATTGCTCCATCAGTCTGGCAACATTGGTTCGGTAGGTAATGGCATTCCTTCTAGTTTCTGGATCATGATAAATATTTGGATTTTCTCCATTACCCCAATCCCATGATTTGATAATTTTTATCATTTTATCCGAATCTATCAATCCCATATCTAAAGGTGAGGAATCTTTTGTTTTAGGAGTTTTTACCGGAACTAATTTATATACCAAACCATCTAGTTGTAAATAATCTTTCAACCAAATATAATCATCATCTCCAAAACTTCCACCGGTAAAGCAAATTGGTCTTTTCCAATTATTGTTGGCTAAAATATCCAACATAATCATTCGATTTTTGATCAAGTTACTTCCTTTAATGTCAATATCCATAAATGGCACAATAGAATCGTACATTTTTTCGGTGACTACTTTGTTTTGAATTACTGCATCTTTATCAACAGTATATCGTAATTTATTGGTTGGAAAAAAGTTGACAAAAATGCCGCTTTGCATTTCCTCTTGGGTATTTGGGTCGTCACTTTTAACAAACTCCAAAAAGTTTTTAAGCTCCCATCTGTTTTCTGTAAGAGGCTTAAACACATTTACATCCCGCTTGTCTCCAATGTAATGTTTTCTTTCAAAAGATATTGGCAAGGGCTCTGATTCGTATGCCTTTGCTTTCATTTGGTCAATGTACCAATCGGTCATCAACAAACTGGTATTAACAATTCTAACATCGGTTCGGTAATTTTCAATGTCTTGAGCATACCATAATGGGAAGGTATCATTATCTCCAATGGTAAATAAAATTGCATTCGGTTCACATGAATCTAAATAAGCTTTGGCATTTGCTAAGGCAGTATATCTGCCAGATCTGTTGTGATCATCCCAGTTTTGAGATGCCAATAAAATAGGACTTGCTAACAAGCTTAATACAAACACTATCGGCAATGCTATTTTTGGCTGTAACCATTTTTGAACCATCTCCCACAAAGCATAAACTCCGAAACCAATCCACATGGCAAACACATAAAAGGACCCAACCAAAGCATAATCACGTTCACGTGGTTCAAAAGGTCGCTCGTTTAAATAAACTTTTAATGCCAAACCGGTAAACAAAAACAAGATGGTTAACACATAAAAACTCTTCCATTCTTTTTTGGAATGGTACCAAATGCCTACCAATGCCAAAATAAAAGGCAAAAAGAAATAAGTGTTTCTTCCTTTGTTGTTTTTATAATCATCCGGCAAGTCGGTTTGAGAGATCACAAACAATTCATCAATAAACTTGATACCACTTAACCAATTGCCATTTTGATCGGCTTTGCCTTGTTCATCATTTTGTTTGCCTACAAAATTCCACAACAAATATCTCCAGTACATATATACAAACTGGTATTGCACCATGTAGGAAATATTTTGAAAAAAGCTTGGCTTTTCTACTTGTAAATAATTGCCGTATTTTCTTAAAAAGTCAACCAAATCTTCATTGTCATACCTGCCTCTTTGGTAGCCTTGTTTGAATTCTATAATAGCTTTTTCAGTTTCCTGTTCAATTTGCGAAACCATGCCATAATACTCCTCTTCACTTAATTCATTTACATCTATACCATATCTTGACAATTCTCGAGCATAATTATAATTCGGATTTAATTTAAAATCTACTCCACCTACATAATTCATATAATTAACCGCATGATCTGTACTCCACATCCGTGGCAAAAGTGCCATATGATCACCGTGGCTATTATGTTCAGCGTTTTTATACTGGTTGGTAATTACATATTTTTTGGTAGTGTAATCTCTTTCATAATTTGGTGCTTTGTCTCTAAATGGATTGTCCGGATCTAAACCAGCAAACATGTCCGTAAACTGAGGTCCATAAAACAATGGATTATGACCGTACTGTTCGCGATTGTAATATGCCAAAACTTCTCTTGCATCCGAAGGTCTGTTTTCGTTAATTACAGTATTTGCATTGGCACGAATTGGTAACATCATCCAAGTAGAAAAACCTAAAAAAACAAACAACAAACTCAACAAAACAGTGTTGGCATGTACCAATTGCTTTTTCTTTGTATATTGTATACCAAAGTAAAACAATGCAAATAAGGCAATTGCCACAAAAATAGTTCCGGAGTCAAATGGCAAACCTAAACTATTAACCATAAAAACTTCGGTTAAGCCAAATAATGCCATGGTCCATGGCAACAACAATTTGAATATAAATAATAAAATTGCTACCACTACCACGTTTGCAATGATGAAATTTTTAGGGGTTATTTTTTCGGTGTGTTTAAAATAATACAAGAGGCCTACTGAAGGGATAGCCAATAATGCCATAAAATGCACTCCAAAAGACAAACCTACTACCAAAGAAATTGCCAACAACCATCGGTTCCCTTTAGGTGTATGCATTTGGGTTTCCCATTTTAATCCCATCCAAAAGAGTAAAGCAATAAACAAAGAAGCCATTGCATATACTTCTGCTTCACCAGCATTAAACCAAAAGCTATCGGTAAACGCAAAGGATAGTGTACCAACAAAACTTGCACCTAATATGGCTTTTGCTTTGTTAGTATTTTCTTTCCAATCTGGCACTACTTTTTGAAACACCATTACCAAACTCCAAAACATTAGCAATAAAGTAAATGCACTTGAAAAAGCAGAAACCATATTCACCATCAAAGCTATCTGCTCATTTCCTAAGGCAAACATTGCCATAAAAGCACCAACCATTTGGTATAAAGGAGCTCCAGGAGGATGGCCAATTTGTAATTTAGCAGAAGTGGCTATATACTCTCCACAATCCCAAAAACTAACGGTTGGTTCCACTGTTAAAGAATACACAGCTATCCCAAAAGTAAAGCTCAACCAACCTAAAATAAGGCTCCATTTTTTGAAATTAAAATCTAACATCCTGGCTTGTTTAAATTGTTACACAAAGAAACTATTTTTTAGTAAACTAATACGAATTTTCACATGGTTTTAAATAAAAAAGGGATATAGCACAGATTGATTTCGCTGATTTTCAAAGGTTTTATTTTATATCAAAAAAATATTGAGAATATATTTGCAAGCAATTTATTTTTCTTCTAGATTTGCACCCACAAATTATGGTCTATGGTGTAATGGTAACACAACTGATTTTGGTTCAGTCGTTCAAGGTTCGAGTCCTTGTAGACCAACAAAAAAGCCCGATTAAATCGGGCTTTTTTGTTAAAATAAATTTGGTGTTATATTTTAAAAGTCACCACAGGTCTTAAAGCGTGATTCACCAGATCTTCGCTAATACTTCCGTTAAAAAAATGTGCAATTCCTTTTCTTCCATGGGTGCCAATTCCAATTAAATCTGCGTTAATGCTTCTTGCAAAATTTAAAATCCCTTTTTCTACGTTGGCATCGTTAAAGATATGAGTACTAAAATTATCTATTTTAAATTCTTTTACAAATTGATCCATGATTCCTTGAGCCACAATAGTAGATTTAAAATTGTTAGGGGTATTGATCATCACTAAATACAAGTGTGCACCGAATTTATTTGCAAAATCAACAGCTTTTTGAAAAGTTTTTTCAGACTCTTTGTTAAAGTCAGAGGCAAAAACAAACTTATTTACCTCAAAATTTCCTTCGTCTCTTTTAATTACTAATACGGGAACTTCAGAATTTCTTACAACCTTTTCTGTATTGGAGCCAATAAACATTTCCTGAAAACCACTTGCCCCATGTGAACCCATTACAATTAAATCGATCTGATTCTTTTTGCTTATATTAATAATTCCATCAAAAGCCATCTCAAACTGAATTATTTCAGAGAGCGGAATGCCTTCTAAATAATCTGCATCCATGATATCTTCTAGTTTTCTTATTGCTGCATTTTTGAAGAACATAATTTCTGGTATATCATGGCCTCCTGAAATTGCATCGTTTGCTTGATGAGGCAATTCTAACATATGTAATAATACAATTTCACCATGGTTTTTCTTAGCAATCTGTGCAGCAACTTTAAGGGCATGTTCCGCGTGTTCAGAAAAATCTGTTGGTACTAAAATTTTTTTCATTAATTGTGTTTTTATAGTTGATTTTGAAGTATAAATTTACAATTAATTTTGAAACGAAAATAGCGTTTTTGCTATAATTTTTAAAAAATATTATATATTTGCATCGTTTTATAAAGCCAAAAGGATTTTATGAGGGAGCAAACGCTCCCTCTTTTATTAAAAAAATGACATTTAAAGACCAAGTAAAAGTATTGTTAGATCAAGGACTGCATGACAGGCCTGATTTATTTTTGGTAGAGTTTGAGGTATTAGACAACCACAAGATTTACATTGTTTTAGATGGAGATCATGGGGTAACTTTACAAGATTGCATTGATATTAGTAGATCTGTGGAACACAATTTAGATCGTGAAACTCAAGATTTTTCTCTTGAAGTTTCTTCTGCAGGTGCTACAAGTCTAATTACCAATCCAAGACAGTACAACAAAAACATTGGCAGATTATTGGAAATTCAAACCAAAGAAGAAAAAATAGAAGCCGAGTTAGTAGAAGTTCAATCGGATGGTATTCGTTTAGCTTGGAACACCAGAGAACCAAAAAAAACCGGAAAAGGAAAGGAAACCATAACACATAATCGAGTATTTCCTTTTTCTGAAATTATAAAATCACAAGTAATTATAAAATTTTAAATCTATTCCCATGGAGAATTTAGCTTTGATAGAATCATTTTCTGAATTCAAAGACGATAAATTAATTGATAGAGTTACCTTAATGGCTATTTTGGAAGAAGTTTTCAGGAGTGCTTTAAAGAAAAAATATGGCTCAGATGACAACTTTGACATTGTTATTAATCCAGATAAAGGAGACATGGAAATTTGGAGAAATCGTGTGGTTGTAGAAGATAATGAAGTGGAAGATGACAACGAACAAATCTCTTTAACGGAAGCTCGAAAAATTGAACCTGATTTTGAGGTTGGAGAAGAAGTTTCAGAAGAAGTTAAATTAATTGATTTAGGAAGAAGAGCTATATTGGCTCTACGCCAGAATTTAATTTCAAAAATTCACGAACATGATAGCACCAACCTTTACAAACAATTCAAAGATATGGTTGGAGAAATTTACACCGCAGAGGTTCACCATATCCGTCCGAAAGTAGTAATTTTAATGGATGATGAGGGCAACGAAATTGTTTTGCCAAAAGAAAAACAAATACCATCTGACTTTTTTCGAAAAGGTGACAATGTAAAAGGAATTATTGAAAATGTAGAATTAAAAGGCACCAAACCACAAATAATTATGTCCAGAACTTCTGAAAAATTTCTAGAGAAGTTATTTGAACAAGAAATCCCTGAAATTTTTGACGGTTTAATTACCATAAGAAAAGTTGCAAGAATTCCTGGTGAAAAAGCAAAAGTTGCAGTTGATTCATATGATGATAGAATTGATGCAGTAGGAGCTTGTGTTGGAATGAAAGGCTCTAGAATTCACGGAATTGTTCGTGAATTAGGAAACGAAAACATTGATGTAATAAATTATACCAACAACACATCGTTATTTGTAACCAGAGCTTTGAGCCCAGCAAAAGTATCAAGTGTAAAATTAGATGAAGAAAACAAAAAAGCTGAAGTTTTCTTAAAAATTGATGAAGTTTCTAAGGCAATTGGGAGAGGTGGTCAAAACATCAAATTAGCTTGTTTGTTAACTGGATTTGACATTGATGTGATAAGAGAAGGAGTTGCTGCAGAAGATGATGATGTAGAGTTAACTGAATTTATTGACGAAATAGACGGTTGGATTATTGATGAATTTGCAAAAATAGGTTTAGATACTGCCAAAAGCGTATTAGCTCATAGCCCAGAAGACTTAGTAAAGCGAACCGATTTGGAAGAAGAAACCATTTTAGAAGTGATCAAAATTTTGAAAGAAGAGTTTGAGAACTAAATAAATAATATCTATTTATACCTTATGTCTGAAGTAAAAAATATCAGAATTAGTAAAGTTTTAAGTGAGTTAAACATTTCATTAGATCGTGCGGTAGATTTTCTGCATGAAAAAGGTTTTCCTACTGAAAACAATCGTAATACCAAAATTTCGGAGAA
Organism: uncultured Flavobacterium sp.; assembly: GCA_964485115.1. Lineage (GTDB taxonomy): Bacteria > Bacteroidota > Bacteroidia > Flavobacteriales > Flavobacteriaceae > Flavobacterium. The sequence continues at coordinate 2,769 of CAZAHJ010000031.1, read as the reverse complement.
AGAATACCAAACGTTAGTAAATGAATTTGACAAAGACAGAGGAAACAAAGCGGCTTCCAAAGAGGTTGGTGAAGAAAAAAGAAAAGAAAAAGAAGCTCTTCGAATTGAGCGTGAAAAAGAAATTGAAGAAAAGAAAAAAATTGAAGAAGAAAAATTCAAACAACAGGAGGTTATAAAAGCTAAAGCTGTAGTAACAGGGCCTAAAACTATTGGTAAAATAGATTTGAATACAAAAAAGGAACCAAAAAATGAAACAAAAGAAGAATCTAAACCAGAAATAAATTCCTTAAAAGAAGAAAGTGAAAAAGCTTTTATTTCAAATGAAATAAGCCAAACAATTACTTCTGAAAATAATACAGATTTAAAACAATCAAATGTCCAGGATTCTTCTAATTCTGAAATAACAGATGAAAAATACGAAACCAAATACACTAAACTTAGTGGTGCTACTTTAACTGGTCAAACTATTGATTTATCACAATTCAATAAACCAAAAAAGAAGAAAGAAGACAATCCTGCTACTGGAAACAGCAATAACAATGCTGGAGGGGCAGATAAAAACAAGAAGAGAAAAAGAATTCCTTCTAAAGGTACTACTCCACAGCCGGGTGGTGCAGGTGGTGGTTTTAACAGAAACAACAACCAAAATAGAGGTGTAAACAACGCACAAAAAGGAAAACCAGTTGTAAGTAAGGTAGAACCTACCGAAGAGGAAGTACAAAAACAGATTAGAGAAACACTGGAGAAATTACAAGGAAAACAAAACAAATCAAAAGCTGCAAAGTATCGTAGAGAAAAAAGAGATTCCCATCGTCAGAGAAATGAAGATGAATTACAAGCTATTGAAGAAGGAAGCAAAACACTTAAGGTAACCGAATTTGTTACTGTTGGTGAAATTGCAACCATGATGGATGTGCCAATTACCAAAATTATTGGCACCTGTATGTCGTTAGGAATTATGGTAACCATGAACCAACGTTTGGATGCAGAAACCTTATCTATTGTAGCTGACGAGTTTGGCTTTGAAGTGGAGTTTATTACTACTGAAATTGAAGATAATATTCCTGTTGTAGAAGACTCTGAAGAGGATTTAAAACCAAGAGCTCCAATTGTAACTGTAATGGGACACGTAGACCACGGAAAAACCTCATTACTAGATTATATTCGTAAAACCAATGTAATTGCAGGAGAATCAGGTGGTATCACCCAACATATTGGTGCTTATGCCGTTGAATTAGAAGGTGGACAAAAAATAACATTTTTAGATACTCCAGGTCACGAAGCGTTTACCGCAATGCGTGCTCGTGGTGCACAAGTAACTGATATTGCTATTATTGTAGTAGCTGCTGACGATAACATCATGCCACAAACCAAAGAAGCAATTAGCCACGCTCAAGCGGCTGGAGTTCCGATGATTTTTGCTATCAACAAAATTGATAAACCAACTGCAAATCCTGAAAAAATAAAGGAACAATTGGCAGCTATGAATTTATTGGTTGAAGATTGGGGAGGAAAAATTCAATCACATGATATTTCAGCAAAATCTGGTATCGGAATCCATGAATTATTAGAAAAGGTACTTTTAGAAGCAGAAATGCTCGACTTAAAAGCTAACCCAAGTAAACCTGCCTTAGGAACTGTAGTAGAAGCTTTCTTAGACAAAGGAAGAGGATATATTTCCACCATTTTGGTTCAAGCAGGAACATTAAAAATAGGAGATTATGTATTGGCTGGAAAACATCACGGAAAAATACGTGCAATGCATGATGAAAGAGGACATCAAATAAAAGTTGCTGGCCCTAGTACTCCAATTTCCATTCTTGGTTTAGATGGCGCTCCAACTGCTGGGGATAAATTCAATGTATTTGAAGATGAAAGAGAAGCAAAACAATTGGCAAGTAAACGCTTACAATTGATGCGTGAACAATCGGTAAGAGTGAAAAAACATATTACTTTAGATGAAATTGGAAGACGTATTGCTTTAGGAGATTTCAAAGAGTTGAACATTATCTTGAAAGGAGACGTAGATGGGTCTGTGGAAGCACTTTCTGATTCGTTCTCAAAACTTTCTACAGAAGAAATTCAAGTGAAAATTATTCATAAAGGAGTGGGTGCAATTACAGAATCTGATGTATTATTAGCTTCTGCATCAGATGCTATAATTATCGGATTTAATGTAAGACCTGCTGGTAATGCCAAACAGTTGGCTGAAAAAGAAGAAATTGACATCAAAACCTACTCTATTATCTATGATGCAATTGACGACTTAAAAGATGCGATGGAGGGAATGCTTTCACCAGAAACCAAAGAAGAAATTACAGGAACTGCTGAAATTAGAGAAACTTTCAAAATTTCTAAAATTGGAACCATTGCCGGATGTATGGTAATTGACGGTAAAATATTTAGAAATAACCGCATCCGTTTAATTAGAGAAGGTGTGGTAATTTATACCGGTGAACTAGCTACTTTGAAACGTTTTAAAGACGATGTAAAAGAAGTAGCCAAAGGATATGATTGCGGTATTCAAATTAAAAACTATAACGATATTCAAATTAATGACCATATTGAATGTTTCCATGAAGTGGAAGTGAAAAAGAAATTAAAATAATTTCTTTTTTCAATACATACAAAAAACCATGCCCTAGGGCATGGTTTTTTCATTTAAAAATTAGCAATCTTATTAAAATTATAAACAATAAGAAAATAAAAAAATTAATATCTAGTTGATATCCTTGAACTTCCTTTATGTAAAATTGCTTTTGCTGAAGA
>CAZAHJ010000030.1:0-24087 GCA_964485115.1 uncultured Flavobacterium sp. | reverse complement strand
TTTTGAGCTAAAAAATTTCGAAATGCCACCCATGAATTCCATCCATTTGTCAAATTTTGTGTATCTGTATACAGCACAGAAGCAGAAAAAACCCAGGCTTTTTCAATGGCTTGAAAAGCTTCTTGCTCTTTAGCCAACTGTTTTTTTTGATCTTCTTTTTGGGTATTGGGTTCTTGATTACAAGCAAAAAGCAACAAAATCAAGATAAAAAAACCTAAGTAACGCATGTTATTTCCTTTTTTTTTGAAAAAAATTCCACATTAAACTCGCACATTCCTCTTCTAAAATTCCCTTAGTAACTTGTGTTTTTGGGTGCAAGGGCACTCCTAAAGCTTCAAATCCTCTTTTAGGGTCAGAAGCTCCAAAAACCACTCGGTCTATTTGACTCCAATACAAGGCTCCAGCACACATAGCACAAGGTTCAAGGGTAACGTAAATGGTACACTTTTTTAAATATTTTCCACCTAAAAAGTTGGCTGCAGCGGTAATGGCTTGCATTTCGGCATGTGCAGTAACATCGGTTAGTAATTCGGTCAGATTGTGGCTTTTGGCTATAATTCTGCCATTCACTACCACCACTGCTCCAACCGGAACTTCTTCTTTTTCCAATGCCAAATGAGCTTCTTGCAAAGCTTTCTGCATAAAAAAAACATCCATATTCATGGCTTCCATGTTGCAAAAGTAAGAAAATGTAAAGTTTATCGTTGCTAAAATTGGCCTTCTAAATAATAAACCTTTGCAATGATAGGTTTTTGTACTTTTGTGTGCACCAAATTCTTCCAATTGAAGTGAAGCATTCTTACAAAATTCTCGATACCATACAATCTCCCAATGATTTGCGAAAATTAACGCAGAGCGAATTGGTGGTGCTAGCTGCTGAAATCAGACAGTTTATCATTGAAGTGGTTGCAACCAAAGAAGGCCATTTGGGTGCAAGTTTAGGAGTGGTAGAACTTACCTTAACATTGCATTATGCAATGAATACTCCTGAAGATTTGTTGGTTTGGGATGTAGGACACCAAGCCTATGTGCATAAAATTATTACAGGAAGAAAAGACGTATTTTCAACCAACCGACAATGGAACGGAATTTCAGGCTTTCCGAAAAGAGAAGAAAGTAATTACGATACTTTTGGTGTGGGACACGCTTCTACTTCAATCTCTGCGGCTTTAGGCATGGCCATTGCCTCACAATTAAACGGAGAAAACAAACAACATATTGCAGTAATTGGAGATGCCTCCATAGCAGGCGGAATGGCATTTGAAGCCTTGAACCATGCTGGGGTAAGCAACACTAATTTGTTGGTTATTTTAAATGACAATGCCATAGGCATCGACCCAAGTGTGGGAGCATTAAAACACTATTTAACCGATTTAAAAGAAGGCAAACACCCTAAACACCAAAACCTATTTGAAGCGTTGAATTTTCAGTACTTTGGACCAATAAATGGGCATGATATTTCTGCATTGATTGAAATTTTAGAAAAGTTAAAAACCGTTTCCGGACCCAAACTTTTGCACGTAATTACAACCAAAGGCAAAGGATTAAAACAAGCAGAAGAAAACCAAGTTTTGTATCATGCTCCCGGAAAATTTGACTCGGCCACCGGAGATATCTCTCCAAAAAATAATGAAAATACCCCTCCAAAATTTCAAGATGTTTTTGGATTAACATTGGTGGACTTGGCTAAAAACAATCTTAAAATTATTGGAATTACCCCTGCCATGCCAACCGGAAGTTCGTTAAAATTTTTGATGGATGCTTTCCCGGAAAGAGCATTTGATGTGGGTATTGCAGAACAACATGCAGTAACCTTAGCAGCTGGAATGGCTACCCAAGGTTTTACGGTGTTTTGTGCTATTTATTCTACCTTTTTACAAAGGGCTTATGACCAAGTAATTCACGATGTTTGCTTACAAAATTTACCGGTTATTTTTTGTTTAGACAGAGCCGGATTGGTTGGAGAAGATGGAGCTACCCATCATGGTGTATTTGACATTGCTTATTTGCAATGCATCCCAAACTTAAGCCTTTTGGCTCCTAAAGATGAATTAGAACTTCAAGATTTGCTGTATACTATTTCTGAAGAAAAACCAGGACCAGTAGCTATTCGCTACCCAAGAGGAAAAGGATTGCATATTCACTGGAAAAAAATTCCGGAAAAAATAAACTATCAAAAAGCAAAAATCATAAAAAAAGGAAGTAAAATTGCGATACTATCAACAGGTTTTACTGCACATTTGGTTAAAGAAGCCTACGAAAAGTTTGAAAATAATGCTATTTTTTCTCATTATCATTTTGGATGCATCAAACCATTAGATGAAGAAAGTTTATTTGAGATTTCTACTACTCATAAAGCCATTTTAACTATAGAAGATGGGGTAATCAAAGGGGCTTTTGGAGAAACTGTTGCTAGTTTTCTGGCAAAAAACCAAAAAAACATTCCGATAATAAATCTAGGAATACCCGACTTATTTATTGAACACGGAACTATTTTACAACAACAAGAATATTGTAAATTTGACCCCGAAAATATATTTCTAACCCTCCAAAAACTAGAACAATCTCTATCCTAATTAATGAAATCTGAAATAAAACTTTTATTACTTATGTTGGCTTTTAATTTTGCCAACTCTCAAATTAGAACTACCATCGACACCGTTTTTTGGACCAAAAAAAATGAAGTTGGGTTGGATTTTAGTCAAATATCTTTTGCTAATTGGAATGCAGGGGGAAATAATTCTATCTCCGGTTTGTTAAGAGGACAATTTCAAAGAAATTACAAAAGAGAAAGTATTTTGTGGAATAACGAATTAATTGTTCGTTATGGTATCAATAAGCAAGAAGGTAGAGAAGTAAGAAAAACGGACGATGTTTTGCAACTGCAGTCAAATTTTGGTTACCGAAAAGAGCCACAATCTAACTGGTATTACATGGCCCGATTTAATTTTAGCACCCAATTTACAGATGGTTTTAATTATCCGAATACCAACAATCCAATATCCAGATTTATGGCACCTGGATTTTTGTTTTTAGGGGTTGGTAGCGAATATGTTCGAAAAGACTTAAACTTGTTTGTGTATGCTTCTCCAATGACCCTCAAAACTACTTTTGTAATGGACCAAACATTAGCAAACAGAGGAGCTTTTGGGGTAAGACCTGCTATTTTAGATGCCGATGGAAATGTAATTCAGCGAGGAGCTAGAAGCAGAAATGAATTTGGTATTTTGATTAACAACCAATGGAAAAGAACCATTTACAAAAACATGGAGTTAGAACACCGGATGAGCTTATACACCGATTATTTGAATAATTTTGGCAATATCGATATCGATTGGCAAGTACAAATTAATATGTTGGTTAATGAATATGTAAGGGCAAATATAGGAATGCACTTGATTTATGACGACGATATCAAAGCCAGAAAAGAAATAGACGGGCAACAAGTAACTGTTGGTCCAAAAATTCAGTTTAAACAATTACTCGGTGTTGGAGTGGTGTATAGCTTTTAAATAATCGTTAATACCTCTCTAACTTTTTGGTACATAAACTCCAATTCCGAAGGCGAAATAACATAAGGTGGCAACAAGTAAATGGTATTACCAATAGGTCTTAAAATCAATCCGTTTTGTATAAAAAACTGATACATTTTATTGCGAAGGTTTCCGTAATACTCTTTATCCTCTGAAATTACATCTAAAGCACAGATTACTCCCATAACACGCACATTTTCTACTTTTGGATGCAACTGCATTTCGCTTTGAAATTGCAAGTGTTGTTGATGAATCCAATGTATTTGATCCTGGGTTTCTTGTTTTTCCATTAAGCTTATGGCAGCAATGGCAGCAGCACAACCTAACGGATTGGCTGTAAATGTGTGTCCGTGTAACAATGCTTTACCCAATTCATTATGCAAAAACCCATCATAAATGGTTTGTGTAAATGAAGTAATTGCCATTGGTAACATGCCTCCAGTTAATGCCTTGGACAAACAAAAAATATCAGGATTTACCGATAAATAATTACTTGCAAATATTTTTCCTGTTTTCCTAAATCCAGTCATTACCTCATCTGCAATAGCAAACGTTCGATTTTTTTGGGCTATTTGTATGATTTCACTTAAAAAATTGGCATCATACATTCGCATGCCAGCTGCACCTTGCACCAAAGGTTCAAAAATAAATGCTGCAATTTCTTGGGTATCCAATAAATCTTTTGCCTTTTTTACCACCTCATCACAAGTTGGAAGCGGTATTCGAACTACTTCCAACAATTGATCTTTAAAATGCTCGGTAAATAGTCCCAATCCACTTGCAGCCATAGCTCCAAAAGTATCGCCGTGATAAGCATCTTCTAAGGCTAAAATCTTGGTGCGTTTTTCTCCATTATTAACAAAATATTGTAAAGATGCTTTAATAGCTACTTCCACTGCAGTTGAACCATTGTCAGAAAAAAACAATTTTGCTTGGTTAGCTGGAAGTAGTTGTAATAATTTTTCAGATAATTGAATGGCTGGAGTATGCGAAAAACCACCAAACAAAACATGATCTAATTCCTGCATTTGTTGGTGTAACGCTGTTATTAACTCCGGATGACCGTGTCCAAAGCAACAAGTCCACCATGAGCTGATGCCATCTAAGTAAGATTTACCATCTTCATCATAAAAATATACTCCTTTGGCTTTTACAATAACAGGCAGGTCAGGCAAATGCTGGTGTTGTGTGTACGGATGCCACAGATTTTCTTGGTCTTTTTGTTTCCAAACACTCATGCCATCAGTTGTTTAAAAATTTCGGTATCCTGAACCATTTCTGCATATTCTGCTACCACATTTTGGTCGATATAAGGTTCTTGTTCTATGGCAAACCAAATCGGAACCCCTCCCATTTGTTGGATAATGCTTTCGATTTCTTGGTTTCTATCTCCACTAATTACCAAACCTATTACTTGTAATCCCTTTTCTTTGAGCACTTTTAAAGTGAGTAAAGTGTGATTGATGCTCCCTAAATAATTTTTGGTCACCACCACCACTTGCATATCTGGGGAGATGATGTCTAAAATAGTTGCTTCTTCATTGATGGGAACCAAAACACCACCAGCTCCTTCAACAATTAAATGATTGGTTGTTTTTGGAAGTTTGATTTTTGATAATTCTATCTTCTCCTTTACCAATTTGGCAGCCAAATGAGGAGAAACCGGATCGGGAAAACTATACACATTTGGGTGTATCGCAGATTTGGAATTGCTAATGAGAGTTTCTACCGTTTTATGATCTGCACCTTCCAAAGTTCCGCTTTGAATTGGTTTGAAGTAATCTGCTTGAAATGCTTCGGTTAATATGGCAGAAACCAAAGTCTTCCCAACATTGGTATCAATTCCGGTGACAAAAAATACTTTACTATGTTTTTTACTTTTACTCATATCGATTTTTTCAAAGAAAGCACTAAGTCTTTAATTTCTTTTTGGGTATTGTAACTATGCAAGCAAATTCGAATGCGTTCGGTTCCTTTTGGCACGGTTGGATGCAAAACTTCTTTTACTCCAAATCCTTCCTTTTTTAATTGATTGACGACTTGTTTGGTTGCTTCATTTCCTCCAATCGGAATTACTTGAATGGGGGTATGGTTGGTAGTAACTTCTAGAAAATATTGCTTCATCAACTCCTGATACCATTGGATATTTTCTTTTAGTGCTACAATGATTGCGTTAGATTTTTCTAAATAATGATAGGCTACCCAAATGTTGGTAACTTGGTGTGTACTCGGAGCGGTGGTATAAATAAAACTTCTTGCAAAATTTACCAAATATTGGATGAGTATTTGGCTTCCAACAATAGCTGCTCCATGAGTTCCAATAGCTTTTCCGAAGGTAAAAACTCGTGCAAAAATTAGTTCTTGCAAATTCAAATGCTGTACCAATCCTTTTGGGTATAACCCAAGTGCGTGGGCTTCATCCACTATGCCAAAAGCATGGTGTTTTTGCAATAACTTGATCCAATTGTTTAAATCCGGACTATCTCCATCCATCGAAAAAACACTTTCGGTAACCACATATACATGTTGGTATTGGTGCTCAAATTTCTGCAACATTTCTTCCAAAACTACATCATCCAAATGTGGATATTTATAAGCAGTGGCATGGCTTAATCTGATGCCATCTAAAATAGAGGCATGTACCAAGGCATCATACAAAACCAAATCTCCTTTTTGTGGCACACAACTTAACAACCCTAAATTAGCATCGTATCCGGAGTTGAATAATAAAGCAGCTTCTGTTTGGTGGTATTTAGCAAGGTATTGCTCCGTTTGTTGTATCCATTCAGAATTTCCGGAAATCAACCTTGAACCAGTAGACCCTAAAGTTGATATTTGCTTTTCAACCAAAAGATTATCAATTGCAGCAACAATCTCTTGATTTTTGGCAAATCCTAAATAATCATTAGAAAAAAAATCCACTTCAAAGTCAGGAACTTGTATAGTTCGCAAAGCATTTTGTTGGATGCGTTGGTTTAATTTTTCCGATAATCTCTTAGGTGCCATAAGATAAAACGAAGGCATGAGAAATCCCATGCCTTACTAATTATTTATAAATGCGGATTAACAATATTCGTTAAAAGCATCCATTAAGTTTTCTGCAATTAACTCAGCCGGACGACCTTCAATGTGGTGTCTTTCTAGCATATGAACCAATTCTCCATCTTTAAACAAAGCCATGCTTGGTGAGGAAGGTGGAAATGGAAACATTTGCTTACGAGCAGCATCTACCGCTTCTTTGTCCACTCCTGCAAAAGCAGTAAACAAAAAGTCAGGTTTTTTATCTCCTTGGATACTCATTTTTGCTGCTGGTCTGGCATTTCTGGCAGCACAACCACAAACAGAGTTAATCACTACCAAGGCAGTACCTTTTTGAGACAATGCTTGTTCCACTTCTGTTGCAGTATATAGTTCTTGAAAACCGGCTTGCACCAGTTCTTCTTTCATTGGTTTTACTAAATCTTCTGGATACATATTTCTGTAATTTTAAAACGCAAAAATACAAACTAATCTACACCTAAAGAGGCGATTTTAACATTTTTGTAGCAAGTCTTAATTAAAAATTCGGATGGTTGCACCTGCAACTTCTACTCGATATCTTCTTAGCGGATAACGCAATTGTGGATCGCTGGGCAAACCGGTAAATAAATTATAGGTTGCTTCATCACACGGGCACTTTACTTCAATTCCTTGTAAAGTCATGGTAGAACAACTCGATAAAGTTTGGTTCGGACAAGCCAAATCATAAGCAAAAATACCGCTTCCGGAATTAAATACCACCAAACCAAGTATTCCTGCATTTACTTCATTTACAATTACAGCATTTCCAGGAAACTGTAGCGGACTATACAACGGAAAGCTAGTATTAATCGTTACCTGAAAACTAAAGTTTGGCAAAAAAGGATTGTTGTTGTTAATGTTATCTCCTTCGCAGGCAAACAAAAACAAAAGCAAGAATAGGTTGGTAAACTTTACGAATTTCATCTTAGGTGGTTATTTGAAAAATTTGTTTATCTTTGTCAAAGATACTTTCTTTAAAGTTAATATTTACTACCCAATTCCCTGAAACATGAAATCCCTGTGCTGGGATTTTTTCTATTTTATACATGTAATTAAAAAAGGGCGAGTAGCATATTAATTTATAAGAAAGTTTAGTTTTTTTAAAGAAGAAAACGAACAACTGATTGAAATATTTTTGAAACAATACAAAATTTTGCCGTTATGAGTAATGTATCTTATTACACCCCGGAAGGATTGAAAAAATTAAAAGACGAATTAGACTTTTTAAAAAGTGTGGAACGTCCGAAAGCTTCACAAGCAATTGCAGAAGCAAGAGATAAAGGTGATTTATCAGAAAATGCCGAATACGATGCTGCAAAGGAGGCACAAGGATTGTTGGAAATGCGAATTTCTAAAATGGAAGAATTGGTTGCCAATGCTCGTTTAATTGACGAGTCGCAATTAGACACTTCCAAAGCATTGGTACTTTCTACGGTAAAAATTAAAAACGTAGCCAACAACATGCAAATGAAATATACTTTGGTAGCTGAAAGTGAAGCAGATTTAAAAACTGGAAAAATATCGGTAACCTCTCCTATCGGAAAAGGGTTGCTTGGAAAATCGGTTGGTGAAATTGCAGAAGTAACCGTACCGAATGGCACCATGAAATTTGAAGTATTGGAAATTACCAGAGAATAACCATGGCAAGTATATTCACCAAAATAGTAGAAGGCATCATTCCGTGTTACAAAGTAGCCGAAACGGAGGAATTTTTGGCTTTATTAGATGTCAACCCAAATGCTGCAGGGCATACCTTGTGTATCCCTAAAAAAGAAGTGGATAAAATTTTTGACTTAGATGCGAATTCCTACAAAGGCCTGATGGAATTTGCCAGAAAAGTAGCGATAGGATTAGAAAAAGCAGTGCCATGCAAACGCATCGGAATGGCTGTGATAGGGTTAGAAGTGCCTCATGCACACGTGCATTTAGTTCCGTTACAAACTATGGAAGACATTCGTTTTCAGCAAAAAGTTTCTTTAACCACAGAAGAAATGACGGAGTTGGCAAATCAAATTTCCTTGCAAGTAAACTTAAATATATAGAGTTAACTTAAAACAACATTATAAATATGTTTTATATTTGTAAAACATATTTATTTTTTTATGACTACTTACACCAGTACCTTACCAGAAGAGTTGTTTGAGCAATTAAGCGAAATTGCAAAAAGACTTTCTGTGCCTAAAAATAAAATCATCGAAAAATCACTTACCCTTTATTTACAGCAATTAAGCAAAGCTGAATACCTAAAAACATACCAAAAAATGAGTGGAGATACCGATGTGTTTTCTCTTGCGGAAGAAGGAATGTTAGAATATTACCAACAATTGAATAAAGAAGATTAAAATGTTAATTGCCAAACAAGGGGAGTTGTGGTATGCTAATTTATCTCCAGCAAAAGGTAGTGAACAGGATGGATTTAGGCCAGTTTTAATAATTAGTGGCAACTTATTAAATGAACATGCTCCAATTGTGGTTTGTTGTCCGTTAACTTCTAAAATAAAAAATTACAAAGGAAATGTGGTATTAGAGCCTAATGAGGAAAATTGTTTGAATGTTTCTTCAGAAATAATGACATACCATATCAGAAGTATTTCCAAAGAACGTTTGAAAGAAAAAATAGGGATTGTTCCCATGCAAGTGGTAGAACAAATAAAAAAATCTTTACAAGAAATACTTACCTACTAAGGTTTTAAATATTTATCAATAAATCAATGAAAATCTCTCCTATTGCCATACAAAACATTGCTAGTATTTCTGCTTTAGGGAGTAATAATGCGGAAATTGTTCAAAATTATCGGAACCAAAAACCCTTGTTTGTAAAACAAACAAAAGGATTGGAAGAGATTTGGGTTAGTAAGCTTACTGAGGCTATTCAACAGGAGATTTTTCAGTTAAGAAAAGAAAACAACAAGTATCGCGATTTAGATGCTTCTGTGTTATATGCCATGTTAGTAGGCAGAAATTGCTTGAACCAAACCAACTGGGACAATTCCTTACCAATCGGATTAAATTTAGGAAGTTCCAGAGGAGCTACCCAACAACTGGAAGAACATTACCAACATTTTTTAACCCATCAGCAAGCAAAAACTTTGGCTTCTCCTAGTACTACTCTAGGAAATATATCTTCATGGGTTGCACACGATTTACAATTGAATGGCCCTGAATTTTCACATTCTATCACATGTTCTACAGGGTTACATGCCTTATTAAATGGAATTGCTTGGTTGCAAGCCGGAATTTGTAATCGCTTTATGGTGGGGGGAACCGAGTCAGCATTGACCGATTTTAGCATTGCCCAAATGCAAGCCATGAAAATTTATAGTTCGGAGGTAGATATATTTCCATGTAAAGCATTGCATACAAATAAAACAAAAAACACCATGGTTTTAGGGGAAGGATCCGTAATGGTTGCTCTGGACAAAAACTGTGACGATAAAAAAGTAAAAATTACCGGAATTGGATATGCCACCGAAGCTTTAACACACAGCACTTCCATCTCTGCCAACGGGACTTGTTTTGTGAAGTCGATGCAAATGGCATTGGAAGGCGTTAGTACAGATGAAGTGGATATTGTTGTAATGCATGCTCCGGGCACCATAAAGGGAGATTTGGCTGAAATAAACGCAGTGCATACCGTTTTTGGAAACCAAACTCCAGCCTTAACTAATAACAAATGGTTGGTAGGACATACGTTTGGTGCTTCTGGATTGTTAAGCTTGCAAATGGCTTGTTTGATGTTGCAAGAACAAGAATTTTTTGATGTCCCATATTTGAATTCAAACCCAAAACCAAAGAAAATTCAAAAAGTATTGGTCAATGCAGTTGGCTTTGGTGGCAATGCAGTTAGTGTTTTGGTGGAGATTTAACTCTTTATTAGCACTCGGATGAGACTGATGCAACAGATAATCACTGATAAAATCTTTGTAAACCCGTCAAACCCGTGTAATCTATGTGCCAAAAAAATTAAAAATCAAACTTCAATTGTACGGCAACTAGCTTTTTTTCTTGGTTATTCAAGTTATTCATGGATATGCCAACCAACCGAACAGAATTTTCTAGTTTTTCTTGGTATAACAACTCTTTTGCAGTTTCTAACAACAACTGCGAATCATTTACAAAATAAGGCAAGGTTTTGCTTCGGGTTTGTAGCTTGAAATCAGAATATTTAATTTTTAATGTGATGGTTTTACCGGATAGTTTCTTTTTTTCCAATCTTTTAGATAATTCTTTGGCAATACTTTCTAGTTTTTGTTCTAAAAAAACTTCCGAAGCTATATTGGTATCAAAAGTCCTTTCTGCCCCAACCGATTTGCTTTCTCTATTTGGTTTTACTTCGCTTAAATGAATCCCTCTTACCAATTGGTAATAATATGTCCCCGATTTTCCAAAGTGTTCTTCCAAATATTCTTGTGTTTTTGCTTTCAAATCTTTCCCCGTAAAAATGCCTAATTGATACATTTTCTCGGTAGTGACTTTTCCAATGCCATAAAATTTTCTGATTTCTAAAACCTCTAAAAAGTCATTCGCTTCCTCAGGAGTAATGGTTTTGAACCCATTAGGTTTGTTGACATCTGAACCTATTTTTGCCAAAAATTTATTGTACGAAATACCCGCAGAACAAGTCAATCCGGTTTCCTGAAAAACTCTTTGTCTAATTTCCTGTGCAATCCATGTTGCACTTGGGTTTCCTTTTTTGTTTTGGGTAACATCTAAATATGCTTCATCTAACGACAAAGGTTCTACCAAATCGGTGTATTCCAAAAATATTTTTCTAATCTTTTTAGAGATTTCGGCATATCGTTCAAACCTAGGTTTTACAAAAATCAACTCTTTACACAACTTTTTTGCTTGCACCCCACTCATGGCACTTTTCACACCAAATTTTCTTGCTTCATAACTTGCTGCAGAAACTACTCCTCTCACTTCGCTTCCACCTACAGCAATGGCTTTGCCTTTTAAATGCGGTTGATCCAACTGTTCCACCGAAGCATAAAAAGCATCCATGTCAATGTGAATAATCTTGCGATAACTATTCATGTTAAAAGTTAATTGGAAGTAACACAAAAGTAAATGCAAATTTTCAGATATTTGAAAAAAGCTTTTTCATGGAAATTGAAAGAAAATTTTTGGTGCAACCCATAGCTTTTGAAGCTCTGGCTAAAAAGAAAAACTACATCAAACAAGGATATTTAAACACACATCCGGAGCGAACTGTTCGAGTACGAGTTAAAAACGATAGCGGATATTTAACCATTAAGGGCAAAGGAAACGAAAGTGGCACTACCCGAATGGAATGGGAAAAAGAAATTCCGCTCGAAGATGCCCAGCAACTGTTAAGCCTTTGCGAACTTGTAATTATCGAAAAAACACGATTTGATATTGAATTTATGGGCTTTTTATGGGAAGTAGACGTGTTTCATGGCGTACATCAAGGTTTGATGATAGCCGAAATTGAATTAGAAACAGAAGATCAGTTTTTTGAAAAGCCAGATTGGATTTTACAAGAAGTTACCGGCATAGAAAAATACTATAATGCGTATTTGTCTAAGCATACTTTAAAATAAATGAAAATTTTGGAATGGTTTTGATGGACGCTTAAGGCCTATTGCCTATAGCTTATTGCATGATTCACTACAAATATAACTCCATCATGCCTGGTGGTGTTTTTAAATAAAGGGTTTGGTTGGGTTTGTCGAGTTGTTGGATAAATTCATCTAACAACGGAATCAAGATTTCTTTTTCCTGAAAATGAATCACCAACAAAGGTTGGATGCCGGAATCGTTCACCCCTAAAACAGTTCCAATATTACCATGTTTGGCATCTTGTACCTGAAAACCAACAATTTCGTGGTAATAAAACTGTCCTTCTTCCAATTCGGGTAAAAATTCTAAAGGCAAATAAACTTCTCTTCCTACAATTTCGTCTGCTTGTGCTTCGGTATCTACCTCATCAAACTTAACGCGTAAAAATTGTCCTTTATGCCACTGTTTTCTTTCAATTAAAAAAGGAACCAGTGTTCCGTGAAAATCCACTAACACTGATTCCAAATTTTCGTAATCAGAAAGGTCATCGGTATCTAAATACAACAAAACCTCTCCTTTGAAACTAAATTTTTTAGCAATTTTACCTACATAAAAGCATTGCTCTTTTTGCATGTAGTGTAAAAATTATGCTTGAGTTTCTTCGTTACTTTCTTCAGCAACAGGAGCTTCTACAGCTGTTTCTTCAGTTGCAACTTCTGCAACTTCTTCTGCAACTTCCTCTACTACTGGTGCAGCAACTTCAACTTGTGCAGCAGCTCTTTTTTCGTTGTACTCTTGTTCAGCTTTTAAAGCTTTTGCTTTAGCATCAGCTTTTTGATTGCTTAAGCCATCTTTTTTAGATTGAACTTTCGCTTCTTTTTCTTTTAACCAAGCTTCTAATTTAGCATCTGCTTGCTCTTGTGTTAAAGCACCTTTGCGAACACCTCCATCTAAGTGGTGTTTTAACAAAGCTCCTTTGTACGACAAAATTGCACGAGCTGTGTCAGTTGGTTGTGCACCATTGTGTAACCATTGTACAGAGGCATCTAAGTTCAAGTCAATAGTTGCAGGATTGGTGTTCGGATTGTAGGTTCCTAATTTTTCTAAAAACTTACCGTCTCTTTTTGATCTAGAGTCGGCAGCAACAATCCAGAAAAAAGGTTTTCCTTTTTTTCCATGTCTTTGTAATCTAATGCGTACTGGCATAATTTGGTAATTTAATGAGGTACTCGACCTCGGTTAATACTCGTTTGGGTACTCGACCCTGATAAAATGGGTGCAAATATAGTGAGTTATTTCTTCTTTGCCAAATTTAATTGCATCCCAACACAAAGAATTTCAGGGTTTTATTTTTTTGTGTTAGTACTTTGGCATTTGTTTAAAAAAACTACATTTGCAAAGAGCACTAAGTTGAATGCTGTAGTAACATTTTTTATGAAAAAATTCTTTTTAATCTGCACCCTTGCTTTAGGGTTTTTATCCTGCGAAGAAAATATTGTTTTTAACGATCCTGCTTTTCAAGCCAATAACGATGGTGCGTTTTGGAGAGCCTTGGATGCTACTGCAACTTTAGATGCTGATGGAGGCATTACCATTACAGCGGTAACTTCATTTGAAGAAGTTGTATTGCGAATTCCGTCAACCAACGAAGGCACCTATAATTTAGGCAATAGCAATACTTCTTATGCTTCTTACAAATACGAAGCAGACGGATTGAATTTGTTTTACATTACCGGAAATAATGTTGGTGGTAATGGCCAAATTATTTTAGAAGAAAACAACATTGCAACGGATGGTACCATTACCGGAAAATTCCGTTTTAATGCCATAAGTACAGACAATAACCCCGTAGGTGGAGAAGTAAAAAACTTTAACCAAGGGAAATTTTACCGCGTAAGAGTGGTTGGTTTAAACTAAACCAGCACCAACCCATATCGAACCCATTTCAACTTCGGAATGGGTTTTTTGTTAATAAAAAATTCACCCAAGCGGGAGGTTATTTTGTAATTTTGAAAAAAGCAATTCTTTACTCTCCACACTATGTTTTTTATATTTGATACGGAAACTACCGGGCTTCCTAAAAGCTATACTGCACCCATAACCGACACAGATAACTGGCCAAGATGTGTGCAAATTGCATGGCAATTACACGATGCTGTTGGGAATTTAATAGAGCACCAAGATTATTTGATTGCTCCAGATGGTTTTACCATTCCGTATGATGCGGAAAAAATTCATGGGATTTCTACCGACTTGGCCATCCGTGATGGAATTTCGATGCAAGAAGTTTTGGAGAAAATGCAAGTTGCTTTGCAAAAAGCCAAATTTATTGTTGGGCAAAATGTTGGATTTGACTTAAATGTCATGGGATGCGAATTCCACCGATACGGAATCAGCAGTCAACTATCCCAAATGCCGGTTTTAGATACATGTACCGAAGTTACTGCCAGTTTATTGCAACTTCCGGGAGGGAAAGGCGGCAAATTCAAATTACCAACATTAACCGAATTGCACCAATATTTATTTGGTGAACCTTTTGCAGAAGCCCACAATGCCACTGCCGATGTTGAGGCAACTACCCGTTGCTTTTTAGAATTGGTAAAGCGAGAAATTTTTACCAAAGAGGAACTTCAAGTAAACAGCGAATTTTTCGATGCTTTTAAGCAAGTGCAAGCCAAACCAATATTGCCTATTGGTTTGCAACACATCAACCTGAAAGAGGCAAGTTTGCAACTGAAAAAATTGTTGCAAAAAGAAAAAATCTCTTTTTCTGACGATCAAAAGGCCGAAAACTTAGCCACATTAGAAAACGTGACCTATGTGCATTTGCACAACCATTCCCAATTTTCGGTCTTGCAGTCTACCATTCCCTCTTCTCAACTAATCAAATGTGCCTTAGAAAACCAAATGTCAGCAGTTGCTTTAACCGACATTGGTAATTTGATGGGAGCATTTCATTTTGTAAGAGATGTTCTGGCCCATAATGTAGGAATCCAAAAACAAAACAGCATTCGAGAAGAGCAAGGAGAGGAGCTTCTTCCGCTCCTAAAACCTATTGTTGGTATCGAATTAAATGTGTGCGAAGATCACACCAACAAAACCGTAAAAGACAATGGCTATGCCATGGTTTTTTTGGCTAAAAACAAAAACGGCTACCACAATTTGGCCAAACTTTCTTCCTTGGCTTACACCAAAGGATTTTACTATGTACCAAGAATTGACAAAGCTTTGTTAGAGCAATTCAAAGAAGATGTGATTGTTTTATCAGGCTCATTGGTTGGAGAAATTTCCGGGAAATTATTAAACATAGGAGAACATCAGGCAGAGGAAGCTTTGCTTTGGTGGAAAGCTACTTTTGGAGAAGATTTTTACTTGGAAATCATGCGTCACGACCAAGCAGATGAAAACCACATCAACCCAATACTAATAGAATGGTCTAAAAAACATCAGGTAAAACTCGTAGCAACCAACAATGTGTTTTATGCCAAAAAAGAAGATGCTCCTGCTCACGATATTTTGCTTTGTGTGAAAGACGGTGAAAAACAAGCCACCCCTATCGGAAAAGGTCGCGGGTACCGTTATGGTTTGCCTAATCAGGAGTATTACTTCAAATCATCTGACGAAATGAAAGCTTTGTTTGCAGACATTCCGCAGGCCATTATTTCTACCAAAGAAATTACGGATAAAATTGAAATTTTCGATTTATCCAGAGACGTTTTATTGCCCAAATTCGACATCCCGAAAGAGTTTGAAGTAGCCGAAGATTTAGAAGACAATGGCAAACGTGGAGAGAACAATTACTTGCGACACTTAACTTACGAAGGTGCCAAAAAACGCTACGGAACCATTACTCCCGAAATTGAAGAACGAATTGATTTTGAACTTAAAACCATTGAAAACACCGGATATCCGGGTTATTTTTTGATTGTACAAGACTTTATTGAAGCTGCACGCAGCATGGGGGTTTCGGTGGGGCCGGGTCGTGGTTCTGCAGCTGGTTCGGTGGTTGCGTATTGTTTGTGGATTACCAACATCGACCCAATGCAATACGATTTACTTTTTGAAAGATTTTTGAATCCGGATAGGGTATCCATGCCCGATATTGATATTGACTTTGATGACGAAGGAAGAGGAAGGGTCATGCAATATGTGATTGACAAATACGGTGCTGACCAAGTAGCCCAAATCATTACCTATGGTAAAATGGCCCCAAAATCAGCCATTAGAGATACTGCAAGGGTATTGGATTTGCCCTTGTTTGAAGCCGATAAAATTGCCAAACTGATTCCGAACATGATGCCGGACAAGTGGAACTTATCAAGATTTTTATCAGAAAACGAAGACGAGATTAAAAAAGTTGTTCGTTCAGACGACTTTGAAAAAATCAAAGAATTGATCCAACTGGCACAAGAAACTTCTTTGGCTTCGGATACCATCCAACAAGCCAAAGTGTTGGAAGGCTCGCTTCGAAATACCGGAATTCATGCATGTGGAGTAATCATTACTCCCGATGCCTTAACCAACTTTGTTCCTATTGCCACTGCCAAAGATTCTGATTTGTACGTAACCCAATTTGACAACTCGGTGGTAGAAAGTGCAGGCTTACTAAAGATGGATTTCTTGGGTTTAAAAACCCTTACCCTAATCAAAGACACCGTAAAATTGGTAAAATATCTGCATGGCATCGATCTTAATCCGGATGAATTTCCGATTGATGATGTCAAAACCTATGAGCTATTTCAACGAGGAGAAACCGTTGGGATATTTCAGTACGAATCGGTTGGGATGCAAAAATATCTTCGAGATTTAAAACCTACGGTTTTTGCCGACTTAATTGCAATGAATGCCCTGTATCGTCCGGGTCCATTGGAATATATTCCGGCTTTTGTTCGTAGAAAAAACGGACAAGAACCCATTACTTTTGATTTGGCAGAATGTGAAGAATACCTGGCAGAAACTTATGGCATTACCGTGTACCAAGAACAGGTAATGTTGTTGTCGCAAAAATTAGCCGGGTTTACCAAAGGAGATGCAGACGTGTTGCGAAAAGCCATGGGGAAAAAACAAGTGGATACCTTGGCAAAAATGAAATCGAAGTTTATTGACCAAGCTGCCGAAAAAGGATTGGACAAAGAAAAACTCGAAAAAATTTGGAAAGACTGGGAAGCATTTGCCCAATATGCTTTTAACAAATCGCACTCTACTTGCTATGCTTGGATTGGATACCAAACCGCTTATTTAAAAGCCCACTATCCGGCTGAATACATGGCTGCGGTACTTTCTAATAACATGAACGACATCAAGCAAGTTTCGTTTTTTATGGAAGAATGTAAACGCATGGGCTTGCATGTATTGGGACCCGACATCAACGAATCTTTTTACAAGTTTACCGTAAACCCACAAGGAGCCATCCGCTTCGGGATTGGTGCCATCAAAGGAGTGGGACAAGGTGCGGTAGAAACAATTGTAGAAGCTCGAAAAAAAGGAAAATTCCGCTCTATTTTTGATGTAGTTAAAAGAGTCGATTTGCGAGCAGCCAACAAAAAAGCATTTGAAAATTTAGCATTGGCTGGTGGTTTTGATTGTTTTTCGGACACCCACCGAGCCCAGTATTTTCACGTGGAGTCAGACGGAATTACCTTTTTAGAAAAAGTAATCAAGTTTGGAGCAAAATACCAAGAAAACGAAAACTCCTCGCAAGTAAGTTTGTTTGGAGAAGCCAGTGAAGTACAAATTCCAGAACCAGCTGTTCCGCCTTGTGAAGAATGGAACACCATGGAAAAATTGGCAAAAGAAAAAGAAGTGGTAGGTATTTACATTTCTGGCCACCCTTTGGATGACTTTAGATTTGAAATGCAATACTTTTGTAATACCAAACTTGACAAATTCAAATTTTTACCCGAATTAATCAATAAAACCAGCACTTGTGCAGGAATTGTAACCAATGTGCAACATCGGGTAGCACAAAACGGAAAAGGTTGGGCAACTTTTGTGTTAGAGGGATTTGACGAAAGTTATGAATTCCGCATGTTTGGAGACGAATATTTAAAATTCCGTCATTATCTTATTCCAAACCAATTTATACATTTAAAAATTCTGGTAAAAGAAGGATACACCAATCGGGAAACCGGAAAAGTTAGTGATCCGAAGTTGGTTTTTCAAAACATCTTACTCCTGCAAGATGTGATGCAAGAATTTGCCAAGCGAATTTGCATTCAGTTAAATGTGTACCAAATTCAGGAAAACTTGATCCATCAACTATTGCAAGCCTTTAAAGAACATCCAGGCATGGTTCCTATTGAATTTGAATTGGTAGAATTGGAAAAAGTGCAAAAACAAGTTGTTACCATGGCACCCAAGGTAATGGCATCGGATGGAGAATTGGAAGATTTTGAAGAAAATTTTACCGAAGATGCCGAAACAGAAATGGAAGCTGTGGAACAATGGATAGAAGAAGTAAAAGTGGTAAACAATATTGGCATGTTTAGCAAAAAATGGAAAGTGAGTTTGGAGCGTGAATTTTTAGAAAAACTAGAAAAAATAAACATCGATTTTAAGGTAAGTTCTATATAAATTGGATTGAGATAAAATGCTTATGTTTGCCTTTGCAACCGTTTAAAACCTATGGAAAAAACACCAAAATTTGCCGTAATAGGAGGAGGTAGTTGGGCTACAGCCATTGTAAAAATGTTGTGTGTAAACCAACCAAAAGTAGCTTGGTATATGCGTAACAACGATGCCATTGCCCATATTTTAAAAGAAAAACACAACCCAAATTATTTGAGTTCAGTAGAGTTTGATACCGATCAATTGGTATTGACTTCGGATATCAACCAAGCTATTGCTTTTGCAGACATGGTGGTTTTTGCCATACCGTCTGCATTTTTGCACAGCGAGTTGCAAAAAATAACGGAAGACTTAACACAAAAAACCATTTTTTCTGCCATCAAAGGGATTGTACCGGAGTCGTATTTGATAGTAGGAGAGCATTTTCACCAACACTACCAAATTCCTTATAGTCAAATTGGTGTTATTACCGGGCCTTGCCATGCAGAGGAAGTTGCTTTAGAGCGTTTGTCGTACCTTACCATTGCCTGCTCTGACAAAGAAAAAGCCCAAGTATTTGCAAAAAACTTAGAATCGCATTACATCAAAACCACTATTTCTGACGATATCATTGGTACCGAATATGCTGCCATGCTTAAAAACATTTATGCCATAGCAGCCGGAATTGCACATGGGTTGGGGTATGGAGATAATTTTCAAGCTTTACTAATGAGCAATGCCATTAGAGAAATGAAAAAATTTATACGTAAAGTGCACAAAATGAAGCGAAACATTAACAACTCTGCCTATTTGGGAGACTTGTTGGTAACGGGTTACTCGGTATTTTCACGAAACCGAATGTTTGGCAACATGATTGGCAAAGGCTACACCGTAAAAAGTGCCATGATGGAAATGAGCATGGTAGCAGAAGGTTACTATGCCGTAAAAAGTGCCTACAAACTCAACCTCGATTACCAAGCCAAAACCCCGATTATAGATGCGGTGTATTCAATTTTATACGAAAACAAAGAACCTCGTAAAGTATTTAAAAAACTAACGGAGAAGTTGGATTAGCAAGAGGAACTACTATTTATTTTTTATTTTTTGTACTAGGTTGATGCTTAAAGTTTTTAATTTCAATATCTGTAAAATTGAGTTTTTTAAAAAGCATAGAGCAAATGTATGCTCAATTTTTAACTAACTTAAAAACTTCTCCAACAAAAACGCAGTAGAACCATCGTGGGCTTGTACTTGTTTGGTGGTAATATCGGTTAAAATAGAGTTTGCCAATTGTTTGCCTAATTCAACTCCCCATTGGTCGTAGCTAAAAATATTCCAGATAATACCTTGTACAAAAATTTTGTGTTCATACATGGCAACCAAGCTACCTAAAGTGGCTGGAGTTAGCTGGTTAATTAAAATGGTATTAGTTGGTTTGTTGCCTTCAAATACTTTAAATGGCAACAAATAGACTGCTTGGCTGTCCGAAATGCCTTGCTTGGCAAATTCTGCCTGTACTTGGCTTTCGGTTTTGCCCATCAACAAAGCTTCGGTTTGGGCAAAAAAGTTCGACATCAGTTTTTGGTGGTGGTCTTCGTTGCCAAACAACGATTTTTTAAATCCAATAAAATCACACGGAATCAATTTGGTCCCTTGGTGTATTAACTGAAAAAACGCATGTTGCGAATTGGTACCCGGCTCTCCCCAAACAATATTTCCGGTTTGGTAATTTACCGGATAGCCGTTTCGGGCAATGCTTTTGCCATTGCTTTCCATGATGGCTTGTTGTAAGTACGGAGCCAACTTTTGCAGGTATTGGCTATATGGAATGATGGCTTCGGTTTCTGCTCCGTAAAAATTGTTGTACCAAATACTCAACAAAGCCAAAATTACCGGAATATTTTCAGAAAAATCGGTTTGCTCAAAATGGGTATCCATAGCATGAGCTCCTTGCAACATTTGCTCAAATTGTTCGTAACCTACAGCCAATGCAATGCTTAACCCTACGGCACTCCACAACGAAAATCTGCCTCCAACCCAATCCCACATCGGGAAAATATTATCGGAATGAATCCCAAATTCGGTTACTTTGGCCAAATTGGTAGAAACTGCCACAAAGTGTTTTGCCACATCTTCGGGTTTGGAACTTTGCAAAAACCAAGTACGAATGGTTTCGGCATTGGTGAGGGTTTCTTGGGTAGTAAATGTTTTAGAAACTACCACAAATAAAGTAGTCTCCGGGTTTAATTGTTGGATGCTTTGCATCACATGATCTCCATCTACATTGGATACAAAGTGGATGTTTAAATGGTTTTTATAAAATTTTAAGGCATCTACTACCATAGCCGGTCCCAAATCGGAACCTCCAATACCAATATTCACCACATCGGTAAAAGCTTTTCCGGTATAGCCAGTCCATTTTCCTGAAATGATTTTTTCGGTAAAAGCTGCAATATTTTCCTTCACAGCTTGCACTTCGGGCATGACATTTTTCCCATCTATTTCTGCAACTGCATTGGCTGGCTTACGCAATGCGGTGTGCATCACTGCCCTTTTTTCGGTTTGGTTGATGGCTTTTCCTCCAAAATACGCTGTAATGGCTTCTTTTAAGCCACACTCATTGGCCAATTGCACCAACAATTGCATGGTTTGCTCCTCTATTTTGTTTTTAGAATAATCTACCAAAAAGTCCTGCCATTGTACATGAAATTTTTGTGCTCGGTTGGCATCGTTGGCAAACAATTCTTGCATGTTCACATGTTGCATTTTGTAATAATGCTCTCTTAACAATTGCCATGCATTGGTTTCGGTCGGATTGGTGGTAGCTAAACTCATTTTTTCTTGGAATTATCCGTTGGTTTTTTTGGTATTTTGATGGCAGCAATGCTGTCTAAAGTTCTTTTTAATGGTTTTATTTGTTGCAAATAAATGCGTTTGGTAGGCTCGTCTAATGGTTGGGTGTTCGGAAGTTTTTCTTTAAACGGATCTACTTCTTTGCCATTTTTCCAAAACCGATAACAAACGTGTGGCCCGGTAGCCAAACCTGTACTTCCTACTTTTCCTATCACTTGTCCTTGTTGCACCGATTGCCCTTTACGCACCAATATTTGCGACATATGGAGGTATTGGGTTGCAAAAGTTTTGTCGTGTTTTATTTTTACAAAGTTACCGTTTCCAGTGGTATAGCCTGCTTTTTCTACTACCCCTGAGGCGGTAGCTTTGATAGGTGTTCCGTGAGGTGCTGCATAATCCGTTCCGTTATGTGGTTTCCAGGTAAGTTGTACTGGGTGAAAACGCTTTGGAGAAAATTTGGAGGAGATTCGGAAATAATCTAAAGGTGCTTTTAAAAACATGTTTTTGAGTCCTTTCCCTTCTTCGTCATAATAATCTACTTTAGTAGATAGCGAATCTTTTTTAAACGGAAAGGCATAGTGGTATTTGTCTTTGTATTCAAAAAAACAACCGTCTATACTTTCTATCCCATCGTACAAGGTATCGTTAATAAATCTTTCGGTAATAGTTAAGGCAAAAGCATTGCCTTTTCTAATTTTAAAGAAGTCGATAGAATACTCATAAATCTTTGCCAATCTTCGAAGTAATGCAGGAGATATTTCTTTGCTTTTAAACGATTCTGAAAGCGATTTTTCTATGACATCTGCAACGGTTCGTTGACGGAAAGACACCGGTTTTTGTTTATTTTGAATAGAGATCGAATCGTTGATTGCGATGATGGAATACTTTATTTTATCATGTTCATACACCATGTACTTTAACCGAAAAGGTATTTGCTTTTCTTTTAATAACAACACTGGTTTACCAACTCTAATGTTATAATAGTTAAAAGAATCGCGAACTTTATTCAAAACCTCTTGAACAGTATGTTTGCCAAGGTTGTTTTTTTTCAGAATTTTATAAAAGTTATCTCCTCTCCTAAAGGTATCTCGATGTACCAAATAGTCGTTTAATATAAAATCGTATTCTTGCTTTTTAGGCTCTTCGGTAAAAGGTTCTTCGATGATGTTATCGAAATCCGATTTTTTTTGGCAAGAATATAAGGTGATGAATAAAAATAATAAGATGTATAAACTCCTTAAACTCATGATTCCACTGCTTCACTTTCTTTAATTCCCCATTGATTTCTCTCTTCTTCAGTCCATAATTGCGGAAAGAAAATACGCTTTTGGTATTTTGGCAACATGTATTTTTTCCAGTTGCTGCCACCGGTTGCTTGGCCATTGCCGTAGGAACTTTCGATGTATTTTTTGGCTGCTTGGTAATGCCCCATTACCCAGGTTATGTTTACCGTATAGTCAAAATGACGCATAGTTTTTACTAACTCTGCATTTTGTTGTTCTTCGGGAGTTAACTGCAAATACTTTTGCCAAAGGTTTTTGTGTTGGTAGTTTTTAATATAATTCACAAAATCTTGGTGGTATCTTTTTTCAAATTGTTCCAACAAATACGATTTTTGTCCGGTTTGGTAATCTTTTCCTGCTGCTTGCCAATACAAATGGTTGATGGTGTTTTCAACTGAAATATTTACATTAAAATCTATTCTAAAACGGGCATCAATTAAATTAATCACATCTGTAGAAGCAAATTCTATAAATCGATATTGGGCACTCTGAAAACCGCTTGCAGGAGTTAAAGTATGACGGAATTTGTTGTATTGATCTACATCCATCCCATCTTTCATGATATTGAAAGAATTGGTTAGCATATCAAAATACCTACTAATTCTTTGGATTCTTTCTTGATAAAAAGATCCGGTTAGTTGTGGATGATTGGCAATTTGCTGGATTTCCCACAAAGTCATTTTAAAAATCAACTCGTTGATTTGGTGGTACATAATAAACACCATCTCGTCTGGAAGACTTGTTCTTTGGGTTTGCAAATTAAGCAATACATCTGTTTGCACATAATCCCAATAGGTAATTGGTTTGCTCCACAACATTCCTTCGAGATGAGTGGCAATATCTTGGTTGATGTTTTCAAACTTGGTGGCTAATTTTTGAAGAACATCGTTTTGGTTAGGTTGGTTCATTTATTTTTTGCTTTAATCATCAAAGGATTTTTTAATCCTTTGAATCTTTCCAAATCTGCGTTTAGGGATCCTACTGCTAATTCAGCTTTGAATTTTATTGGTAATTTATTTTTATCTGCTGAAATCCATATTGTTACACTTTCTCTTTCTTTAAATACTCTTCCAGATTGTACATATGGTCTAAATTTTAACGAAGGAACGACTCCAAATTTAGTTTTTAAATCTTCTTTTCCCAAATATTTGAGTTTAAATTTAAAAATCTCCCCATCAAAAAACATGTCAATTTCCAAATAATCATTAGAGTTAAGTGTCTCAATATCAGGATGATTTCTTAAATAATAAAAAGCCGATAAAATATCTTGGGCATTTTCTGTAACAGAA
>CAZAHJ010000029.1:0-24275 GCA_964485115.1 uncultured Flavobacterium sp. | reverse complement strand
GCGGAAGTAGCTCAGTTGGTAGAGCTCCAGCCTTCCAAGCTGGTTGTCGCGAGTTCGAGCCTCGTCTTCCGCTCTGCAAAAAACCTCAAGATTTTCTTGAGGTTTTTTTGTTTATAATGAATTTCTAAGAATGATTTTGGAAGGGTTGTGCACTTGAACTCTCTGTTTATTTAAAATCATTTGTGCCATAGTTTTTCCCATCAACTGAAAATCGGTGGTAATGGTAGTGATGCCTTTTTCTACAATCTTTTTTAAAGGGGTATCGTTGTACGAAATAATTCCGTAATCTTTTGATAATACCAATAGCTTGGCATGAGCTGTTTCTACAATTTGTACCAAATCTCTATCTCTCGGAACAATAAAAACTGAATGTACTTGCAGTAATTCTTCTGAAAAATTGGGAATTACCTGATAAGGAATTTTTATAGTCTCTGCAAACTGTACAAATCCCTCTACCATGCCAAGTGGCTCTTTTTCTTCAGGAAAAATCAACACCAATTGTTCGTACTTTTTTAATTTCACCTGTACTTTGGTTAATGCTGCATACATGTCTATAACAAAATCTTGATGCACTGATGCATAATCCTGCCATTCCGGTCGGGTTTGGTCTAGCAAATACACTTCTTCCTTAGGCAACTTTTGGATAGAAGTTTCTATACCAATTAAATTAGATGGCATGATCACATAATCGGAATAATTCCCGTTGGCTTCCTCTATCAAAGCCCGAAACACTTTTGGATTAAAATGATGGAAAAACACATCTACTACTACATTTTTTCCTAAATGCTGTTGCAACGACCAATACAATTCCTCTTTAAAGGCATTTAATTCATCAAATAATACAAAAACTTTTCTTTGGGTTTCTACTTGGTAACTTTTTACAAAATAACCTTTGCCTACCACACTTTGCACAATGCCTCTTTTCTTTAAGGTTTCATAAGCCAACAAAACCGTGTCTCTGGAAACACGATAATGCATGCAACATTTGGCAACAGAAGGCAATTTTTCTCCCAATTTCCAATCTTTAGAAGCAATTGCTTGTTCTATAAATCCAACCAATTGAACATATTTTGGCACGCCATTGTCTGAAAACATGATGTAGATATTTTTAAAAACCGGTAGGCAAGATACAAAAAAACCGGTAGGTAGTGGTAGGTGCAAAAACTGAGGTTTGCCTATTTTTGAATATCCACTAAAACCATACCCTTGAAAAAAGAAATCGTTTTCGGAAATTTATCTACTGGTGAAACTACCAAGTTATATTCTATCCAAAACAAAAACGGTATGACATTGTATGTCACCAACTATGGAGCAACGGTAACAAAACTAATAGTCCCTACAAACGAGGGTATTACAGATGTGGTGTTGGGATTTGATCGAGTTGAAGATTATGAAAAATCGTATGAATTACCAAGTGCCCCATATTTTGGAACCATAGTAGGTCGAGTAGCGGGAAGGATTGCAAATGCAAACTTTACATTGAATGGCAAAAAATATGAAGTTACCCAAAACCACGGAAAACATCATTTGCATGGGGGTAAAAACGGATTCGGACAAAAGCTTTGGGAGGTAAAACAATGGGAGGTCAACCTCATTACCTTACACTACCAAAGTATTGATTTAGAAGAGGGATATCCGGGGAATTTAGACGTTTTGGTGACTTATGAAATTTTAGAAAATAATAGTTGGAAAGTTTTTACGGAAGCATGGTGTGATCAGGACACCACGATAAATTTAACCCAACATACCTATTTTAATTTAGATGATCAAGCAACAGGTTTGAGCGAGCATTTGATAAAAATCCTTGCCCAGGAAATGCTAGAGACAAATGCAGAAATGATTCCAACCGGAACTTTTATCCCAACAAAAGAAAGCAATTTTGATTTCTCTACTTTTCAAAAAGTTCCAAAAAGCATAGATACTACTTTTGTAAACCAAAACAACCTACAAGAAGTTGCCATTTTACAGTCGTTAAGTAATGGCCTGCAAATGAAAGTTTACACCAACCAACCAGGTACCCATGTGTACGTTGGAGGCAACTGTTTTGATCAAATTATTGGCAAAAACCATCTAAAATACCACACTTATAGTGGAATCTGTTTTGAAGCACAAGGATTTCCGGATGCCATTCACCATGCTAACTTTCCTAGTGTCGTATTAAAAAAAGGCACCAAATACCAACACGAAACCTGTTTTAAATTTCAACATTTGTAAAAGCTATGAAATACCTAATTTTATTGTTCAGTATTTTATTATTCTCTTGTAGCAATAATGACGATACCCAAAAGCAACCAGACCCTCAACCTGTATTGGAAGAAATTCGCGGTGCCGATTTGTCTTTTTTACCCGAAGCAGAAGCAGCCAATGTGGTTTACAAATTCAATCAGCAAAGCCAATCACCTTTAATTACTCTAAAAAACAAAGGAGCTAATTATATTCGATTGCGAATTTGGCACCAACTATCCGGAATGCATAGTTCTTTAGCAGAAGTGAAAACCATGGCACAAAGAATAAAACAAGCAGGAATGAAAGTTTGGCTTACGGTACATTATTCCGATACTTGGGCTGATCCGGGACAACAACAACTTCCGGCAGCTTGGCAAAATTTAAATTTTTCGCAAGTACTTTCCGAAGCTACAGCCTATACCCAATTATTATTACAAGAAATTCAACCAGACCTAATTCAAATTGGCAATGAAATTAATGTGGGTTTGCTACATCCACATGGCCATTTGATTCAACAAAAAAACCAATGTATTCAATTGTTGCAATCCATTGCTCAAACCATTCGAACCAATCGTCCGAACTGCAAAATTATGTTGCACTATGCAGGTTTAAACGGAAGCAATTGGTTTTTTGACCAAGTAAAAACAGTTGATTATGATTATATGGGGTTATCTTTCTACCCAATTTGGCACGGGCAAAGTCTCACCGAATTATCGCAAACTATTGCCAATTTAAGCTCTGCCTACCAAAAGAAAATTGTTTTAGCTGAAGTAGCCTACCCATTCACCTTAAGTTGGAATGATTGGACCAATAATATTGTTGGTCTTTCCAACCAGTTAGTTCCGAATTATACAGCCACCCCTCAAGGACAAAAAGATTATTTACTTGCCATTAAAAATTTGAAAAACACCCATGCCAATTATCTAGGATTTTGTTATTGGGGCACGGAATGGGTTTCGTTTTACGGAAATCAAGCCACCAATGGTTCCAGTTGGGAAAACCAAGCTTTGTGGGATTTTAACGGAAATGCCTTACCTGCACTTGATGCTTTCAACCCATAAATTATGAGGAATACGTTATTTTTTTTGGTTTTATTTGGTTCGAAGTTATTCGGACAAAGTAACTTTTATTTGGGAGCAGATTTGTCTTATGTAAACGAAGTAGAAGATGCTGGAGCAGTATATCGATATCAAAAAAAGAAAATAGACCCTTACCAATTGTTCGCACAAAAAAAATGCAACTTAGTACGTTTACGTTTGTGGCATCAACCTTCCCACTCACCTTATTCTAACTTGGCAGATGTTGCCAAATCCATCCAAAGAGCTAAAAAACATGGCATGCAAGTATTGTTGGATTTTCACTATTCTGATACATGGGCAGACCCGGAAAAACAATACATCCCAAAAGCTTGGAGCGAAATTTCAAAACTTAAAATTTTAGGTGACTCTGTTTACCAATACACCTACAAAACCCTAGAACATTTGTTTCGATTAAAATTACTGCCAGAAATGGTTCAGATAGGAAACGAAACCAACAGCGAAATTTTACAACCTGAAGGAAAACATACAGAGAAAATTAATTGGGAAAGAAATGCCTTTTTACTAAACCAAGGATTATTGGCTGTAAAAGATTTTAACGAAAAACACCAAACCAACATCCAACGAATGTTACACATTGCACAACCCGAAAATGCGTTGTGGTGGTTTGAAGAAGCCCATCAAAATGGCATTGAAAATTACGAATGGATTGGCTTATCCTATTATCCGTTGTGGAGTAAATATACCATGGAAAAACTCCCAGAGGCATTATCTATATTAAAAGAAAAGTACCAAAAAGAAATCATGATAGTAGAAACAGCCTATCCATTTACCTTAACAAACATCGACAAAGCAAATAATATATTAAACGAAAAAGCTCTTTTGCCTGAATTTCCATGTAGCCCGGAAGGACAAAAAAAATACATGATTTCTTTGGTAAACCAAGCTATAAAAGGTGGTGCCAAGGGAGTGATTTATTGGGAACCCGCATGGGTAACCTCCAATGCACATACCTTATGGGGACATGGCTCTCATTGGGATAATGCCACATTTTTTGACAGTTCCAATCAAAATGAAGCCTTGCCTGTATTTGATTTTTTTAATCCGAAAAACTACCTTTTTCAAAACAATTAAGCATGAAAAAACTAAGCCTTTTTATACTACTTCTAATCGTTTGCATTTCTTGTAACCAACCCCAAGAAAATTGGAAAAACGAAGTTGCTTTTTTTAACGAAAATTGGGAATTTACTTTAGATAGTACCTCTAATCAATGGACACAAATTACAGTTCCACATACCCCACAATTAGAGCCATTGGTAATTTTAAAGCAATGGCAAGGCAACTGCTGGTACCAAAAAAAATGGGAAATAACAGAATTAGACCAAAAACAGCATTTTTTAGAATTTGAAGGAGTAATGCATGAAGCCACCTTTTGGCTAAACGGAAAAAAAATATTCCATCACCAAGGTGGGTACACTCCTTTTGTAGTGGATTTGAATACAGCCGTACAAAAAGGGGAAAATCATTTGGTAGTAAAAGTGAACAATGAAGACAATGGGGATATTCCTCCGGGAAAGACTTTAGAAACGCTTGATTTTAATTTCTATGGAGGCATCTACAGAAATGTGCACTATAAAAAAATAGGTTCCGTTTATATTACTGATGCCATTTTAAATTTTCAGGACAAAAATGCAGGCTATATCATTCATTTTGAAAAAGTTTCAAAAGATTTGGCACTAGGCTTTGTTCAAGCAGAAATTGCCAATCAAACCAAGACTAACCAAAAAGTAAAAATGAAAGTCATCTTTGCATATGATGGCAAAACTGTGGAAACATTTGAAAGTGATTGGAATGAAATTGCAATAAACAGCAAAAGTGTTATTAAAGTCCACACACAAATTACCAAACCTCAACTTTGGGATGTGGTAAAACCAAATTTACATGAGGTAACCATTCAAATTTGGAATAAAAACAAACAGCTAGTTCACGAAGAAAAAGATAGCATTGGCATCCGAAACTTTGAATTGAAAGAAGATGGCTTTTATTTAAACAACCAACGATTGTTTTTACAGGGCACCAATCGTCACCAAGAATATCCTTATGTTGGGTATGCCATTTCAGACGAAGCCAATTATCGAGATGCTTATAAAATTAAACAAGCAGGTTTTGATTTTGTTCGATTATCTCATTACCCACATTCCACTTCGTTTATGAAAGCGTGTGATGCATTAGGTTTGATTACGATGAATTGTATTTCGGGATGGCAATATTATGGTGGGGAAAAATTTGTAGAAAACTCCATTAAAGAAATTCAAACATTGGCCAAAAGAGATCGCAACAGAACATCTGTAGCATTTTGGGAAGTTTCGTTAAACGAGAGCGAAATGCCAGATGTATACATGGAAAAAGCCAACCAAACTTTACGAGAAATTTTGTTTTACCAAAAAGCCATCACCGCAGGATGGATAGATCATCCAAGTTACGATTTGTTTATCCCAGCTCGTCAGCATGCCAAGCCTCCCATGTATTGGAATCATTATGAAAAAGGAAATCGAAAAATATTGATTGCAGAATATGGCGATTGGGAATACTATGCACAAAATGCAGGATTTAACCAAACCGCTTTTGCAGATTTACAACCTCAAGATAGAAGCAGCAGACAACTTCGTTCCGCAGGAGAAAAACGTTTATTACAACAAGCTTTTAATTACCAAGAAGCTTTTAACTCAAACTTAAAAGGAAAACACACCATTGGCCATGCCAATTGGCTGATGTTTGACTACAACCGTGGCTATGCTCCTGATATAGAAAGCTCAGGGATTAGCGATATTTTTCGCATTCCAAAATTTGCCCATTACTTTTACCAAAGTCAACGTGATTTAAGTAAGTTTCCAAATACAGAACCTACCCTATTTATTGCCAATTATTGGAACGATGTAAACACAAAAACCATCACAGTTTTCTCCAATCTAGAAGAAATTGCTTTGTACATAAACGAGGAATTACTCGAAAGAAAAAGACCAACCATCAATTCTTTTTCTGACCAATTATTACATCCTCCGTTTGTATTTGAAATCAAACAAATGAAACCCGGAGTGATCAAAGCAATTGGATTTAAAAACGGAAAGGCAATTAAAGAACAACTGGTAAAAACTCCAGAAAGCCCAAAACAAATTCAACTAGAACTAGACTTGTCTAACACACCTGTTTCCAAAAGCCATCCGGATTATTTATTTGTGTACGCAAAAATTGTTGATCAAAACCAAACTTTGGTTCCAGATGCTACTAATAAAGTTTCCTTTACGATTCAAGGAGCAGAAATTATTGGTCCAAGTGAAGTGAATGCCGAAGCCGGAATTGCCACCATCTTAGTAAAAACAAACCCAAGAAACGAAACCTTTAGCATAGAAGCATCTGCCAAAGGATTGGCAAAAGGAAAAATATTACAGAAAAAAATCACCAAATAAACACTACCAAAACTCATTGAAAGTTGATGAAGAAAAAACTTGTCAAACAAACCAGCCAATACTTCGAAAAAGCTTACCAATGCCAACCAGATTTGGTGGTACTTTCTCCTGGTAGAATCAATTTAATTGGAGAACACATCGATTACAATGACGGATTTGTGATGCCCGCAGCCATCAATCGATACGTATGTTTTGCCATTAAAAAGACAGAACAAAATACTGCAAAAATTATTTCTATTGATTTGAATCAAACCCATGAATTTGATTTAAGTCAACCTATCAAAAAGCACCAAAAAACATGGATCAATTACTTTGCTGGAGTTTTACACCAAATGCAAGAATTAATTCCGCAAGGTGTACAAATTGTATTTAGCAGTAACTTGCCTATTGGTGCCGGACTTTCTTCATCAGCTGCTGTAACATGTGGATTTGCATTTGCTTTGAATGAATTGTTTCAATTACACATTCCAACTTTAAAATTAGCTCAAATTGCCCAAAAAACAGAGCATGATTTTGTAGGAGTGAAATGTGGCATCATGGACCAATATGCCAATTTATTCGGAAAGAAAAACCACTTTTTGTGGTTAGATTGTATGGACTTGAGCCACCAGAAAACAGCTATTAACATGAGTAAACATCAATTATTGTTGATTGATAGCCAGGTAAAACACTCACTTTTAGCCTCTGGCTACAATGACAGAAGAGCTGCAGCAGAAAAAGGAAAAGCTTGGTTGATGGCACAATATCCGGAAATCAAATCTTTTAGAGATGTTACCAAAAAAAATTTGGAAATTCTACACAAAAATGTTTCTAAAGAAGTGTATGATTGCTGTTTGTTTATAGTAGAAGAAATCCAAAGAGTAAACGATTCTGTAAAAGCAATTCACGAAAACAAAAATGAACAATTGGGAGATTATTTATACCTAACCCATCAAGGTTTGTCAGAGCTATACCAAGTTAGTTGTGTGGAACTAGATTACTTAGTAAAAGAAGCTAAAAAAAGTAAAGAAGTATTGGGTGCCCGAATGATGGGAGGTGGCTTTGGAGGTTGTATGCTTACTTTGATTGAAAAAGATGCTGTAAAAGAATTTACGGAAAGTATCTTAAAAAATTACTTTGAAACTTTTGGAGTCCATGGCAAAGCATACCAAATTAAAATTGCAGATGGCACCCACGTGTACAAATCAAATAACTAAACACATGAAAAATTTTGATAACCAACAACACGCACACCGAAGATACAATCCGCTTTTAGGAGAATGGATTTTGGTTTCGCCTCAACGAACGCAACGACCGTGGCAAGGACAAAAAGAAACTGCTGCCAAATTACCTGACAATCCTTATGATCCAACTTGCTACTTGTGTCCGGGTAATGAAAGATCAAACGGTGAAACCAATCCAAACTACCAAAGCAGTTTTGTGTTTGCCAACGATTTTCCTGCTTTACAATCAGAAAAAACAGAGAAAAATAATTCGGACGATTTCTTTTTTCAATCCAAACCAGAATTTGGCATCAATAAAGTGATTTGCTTTTCTCCAAAACATCATTTGACTTTGCCATTGATGACGGTGGAAGAAATTACCGAAGTGGTAAAAACTTGGAAAAACGAGTACCAAAGTTTGGGTGACCACCCAGATATTAACTACGTACAAATTTTTGAAAACAAAGGTGCAGTAATGGGGTGTAGCAATCCGCATCCGCACGGACAAATTTGGGCACAAAATAGTTTGCCTACTTTGGTGGAACGCACCCAAGAACAATTAAAAAAATATTACAATCAACACCAAACAACCTTATTGGCTGACTATTTATCTCATGAATTAAATGCCCAAGAGAGAATTGTTGCTGAAAATGATTCGTTTGTTAATTTGGCGCCATTTTGGGCTACCTGGCCATTTGAAACCATGATTTTGAGTAAAAAGCCATTAGGTTCTATTGCTGAATTTTCTGAAAAAGAAATGATTGATTTGGCAGATATGGTCAAACAAACCACGGTAATGTACGACAATTTATTTGAAACATCCTTCCCATATTCTGCTGGAATGCACCAAGCACCAACCGATGGATTAAGTCATCCGGAATGGCATTTTCACTTTCACTTTTATCCACCATTGCTGCGAAGTGCTACCGTGAAAAAATTCATGGTTGGATACGAAATGTTGGGGGAAGCTCAAAGAGACATTACCCCAGAAAAAAGTGCTGGGATTTTAAAAAAATTAACAAAAATACATTACTCACTTAACTCCTAACCAATATGAACACAGGATTTGAAACTTTAGATTATGTTTTGTTCGTCCTTTACGCACTTTTAATTTTAAGTGTAGGTTTGTTCGTTTCACGAAAAAAAGACGGCAAAGAAAAAAGTGCAGAAGACTACTTTTTAGCAAGTAAATCGTTGCCTTGGTGGGCTATTGGCACTTCATTAATTGCTGCCAATATTTCTGCAGAGCAATTTATAGGCATGTCCGGATCCGGGTTTGCCCTTGGTTTGGCAATATCTTCCTACGAATGGATGGCAGCCATAACTTTGCTCATTGTTGGTAAATTCTTTTTACCGGTTTTCATGAAAAAAGGGATTTATACCATTCCAGAATTTGTAGAAAAAAGATATTCTTCTGAATTAAAACGAATTCTTGCCGTATTTTGGGTATCGCTATATGTATTTGTAAACATAGCTTCGGTGTTGTATCTAGGAGCATTAGCAATGCATACCGTAATGGGAGTTTCCATGACTACAGCCATTATTGGATTAAGTGCTTTTGCTGCTGCTTATTCGTTGTACGGCGGATTGGCTTCCATTGCATGGACAGACAGTATACAAGTAGTATTTTTAATTTTAGGAGGATTGGTAACTACCTATTTGGCTTTAAACACCGTATCGAGTGGTGAAGGCTGGTGGCAAGGCATGCAATTGATTTATGAAAAAGCTCCGGAAAAATTCCATATGATATTACCAAAAGACCATCCAGAATACATGAATTTACCTGGTTTAGGCGTATTGTTAGGAGGAATGTGGGTGGCAAATTTATATTATTGGGGATTTAACCAATACATCATCCAACGTGCTTTGGCTGCAAAAAGTTTGCAAGAAGCACAAAAAGGAATTGTATTGGCAGCATTTTTAAAAATCCTGTTGCCTTTTATTATTGTAATTCCCGGAATTGCAGCTTATGTAATTGTGCAAGACAGTTCGCTTTTAGATTCTTTAGGCGAAGCCGGATTGCAAAACTTACCAAGTAGTGCACAAGCCGACAAGGCTTATCCTTGGCTAATTCAATTTTTGCCAACTGGTTTAAAAGGATTGGCATTAGTGGCTTTGGCAGCGGCTATAGTTTCCTCTTTAGCATCCATGTTAAATTCTACTGCAACTATTTATACCATGGATATTTACAAAGGCTATTTGAAAAAAGATGCACATGATAACCAATTGGTACAAGTTGGCAGACTGGTAGGTATAATTGCACTAATTATTGGAGCATTATTGGCTCCGCTTTTAGGTGGAATTCCTCAAGCATTTCAATTTATCCAAGAATATACCGGTATTGTGAGTCCAGGGATTTTAGCTGTTTTCTTATTAGGTTTGTTTTGGAAAAAAGCCACCAATCAAGGAGCTATTAAGGCTGTTTTGCTATCTATTCCAATTGCTATGTTTTTCAAAATTGGTCCCAAAGGATGGCTGGCAGATAGTACCATTGCCAACTGGTTTCCTAACCTTCCGTTTTTAGACCAAATGGCATATACCCTTTTATTAAGCATGGCTGTTTTGGTATTTTTAAGTTGGATAGAAAATAAAGGAAAAGATGACAGCAAAGGGTTTACCCATAAAAAAGAAACTTTTGCTACCAATCGATTCTTTAATTTGAATAGCTACATCGTATTATTGATTTTAGCATTCTTTTATGCCTTCTTTTGGTAGGTTACTATAAGTAAATTTTATAAATATTGGATGTTGAAACTGAATTTGAACAAATAATTTAAACAAAAAAACCTCTCCAAATTGGAGAGGTTTCGTGGGTGATGAGGGATTCGAACCCCCGACCCTCTGGGTGTAAACCAGATGCTCTGAACCAACTGAGCTAATCACCCTTATTTTACCGCAATTGCGAGTGCAAATATAGAACAGAATTTTATATTTCCAAACGATTTGCTGAAAAAAAATCAAATAATTTCAGCTACTACAAAGGTACTTCCTCCAACATACACCAAATCATGTATTTGTGCATTTTGCTTTGCTTTTAAAAATGCTTTAGAAATAGAAGAGAAACTTTCAGCAACCAACCCAAAAGCCTGCATTTGTTGGTGTAGCACGTCAACATCTAAACCTCTTGGTACATTTGGTTTGGCAATGTAATACTTGGCATTTTTTGGAAAAAGAGATAAAATATTTCCTAAATCTTTATCTGATACAAATCCTAATACCAAATGCAATTGGTCATAGGTTTCTAATTGTAATTGTTGCATGGTATATTGCAAACCATTCACATTATGAGCGGTATCACAAACTATTTTAGGAGCATTTTGCAATACTTGCCATCTGCCAAGCAACCCAGTATTTTTAATAACATTTTCAAAACCTTTTACTATCGATTCTTTGCTTATTTTTAATCCCATTTGCTGCAACACCTGCAAAGACAAATGTACCGTTTTAAAGTTGTGCAGTTGATAACTCCCTTGTAACGGACAAGCATAGTTTATTGGTTCTTGTTCAAAAGCAAAAAAAATAGGAGCATTGTTTTGACCAGCTTTTTCGCGAAATACTAGGATGGTTTCCGGGTGGTATTCTCCAACTACCACCGGAATATTTGGTTTGATGATGCCAGCTTTTTCAAAAGCAATTTTTGGCAAAGTGTCTCCCAATAAATTTTGGTGGTCCCAGCCAATATTCGTGATAACTGACAATATTGGTGTAATGATGTTGGTTGAATCTAATCTTCCACCTAAACCTACTTCTATCACCGCATAATCTACTTTTTCTTTTGCAAAATAGGCAAATGCCATGCCTACACTCATTTCAAAAAAGCTTAGGAAGTTTATGTTTAAAAATTCTTGGTTATTTTTAATGAATTGCACCACAAAATCTTCAGAAATGGTTTCTCCGTTGATGCGAATTCTTTCGCGGTAATCTTTTAAGTGAGGAGAAGTATAAAGCCCCACTTTGTAGCCGGATTCTTGTAATACAGAAGCAATTAATGAGGAAGTAGAGCCTTTACCATTGGTTCCTGCAACATGTATGCAACGAATATGTTTTTCTGGATTTCCTAAATAAGAAGCAAAGGCTTGGATATTGTGTAAATCGTTTTTATATGCAGCAGTTCCGATTTGCTGAAACATAGGAAGTTGTTGAAACATCCACTCCACCGTTTCTTGGTAATTCATATAAAAAATTATTCTCCGTTTTTAAAGTTCACTAAAATAAAGCCAATTTGGGTATCCGGAGCTTTACTATCTGGTTGCCAACGATATTTTTTTGCAGTATCTACTGCTGCATCAATCAAACATCTGCTGGTTGTATTAGAGCCTCTTGGACTATATTGTGTGCCAACTACAACCCCATTTTTATTTACAGTAATTTGCACTACTACGGTTCCTTCATCGTTACAATTAGGTTGTACTTTTCCTGAACTTGCCAAGCTTCTTCCATTAAGGCCCCATCTACCGGAACCAAAACCTGCACTTGCACCGCTTCCAAAATAAGCATTTGAATATATAGAGCCGTCCAATGCCCCTTGGTTTCCTGGTTGATTACCAGTACCATCACTTTGGTTGGTGGTGCCATCTTGTTTAGGACCATTTAACAAGCTATTCAAAGCATCTGTTGTAGATTTAGATGGTGTTGGTGTTGGATTTGCTTTAGGCTTGGTATTTTCGGTTGGAGTGGTTTGTGGTTTAACTTTTGGAGTTTCCTTAATTACAGGTGCGTCTTCCATTTCTTGGGTTGCCACATCTTCTTTGGTTGGTGCTGCACTTGCAGCAGCGGCTGCTTGTGGTGCAGATTGTGTTAATTCAGGAGAATTGTCATTTCCCATTCCAACATCGGTATTCCCGAAATTAATGGCAATGCCATTTTCAGGTGGTGGGTCTAAATAAGTAAGTCCGAATGTAATGATTAGAAACAACAAAACAGCTATCAATACCGCTGTAATGGTAAAGGCTTTTTTCTCGTGTGGTGTTTCCAAATATTTCATTGACTTGTATTTACCTAACTATCAACTACTCTTAAAATGGAGGTAAGGTAGTTATACGTTTTAATTTTATTTAGGTCTCACTGCCAAAACCACTTTAATTTGATTTCTGTTGGCCAAATCTAAAACGCTCACTGCTTTTTCAATTGGTACTCCTTCCTCTGCTCTTAAAACAATTGCTTTATTTTCTTGGGTTCCTAAAGCAGTTAACAATTCTTGTTCCAAATTGGTTTCGTCAACCAATTTCTTATCGATAAAAAATTGCAAATCTTTATTAATGGATACTGAAATGCTTTTATTGCTATCAGTTTTTCCTTTGGCTTTTGGCAAAACCAAATCCAAAGCATTGGTGGTAACCAAAGTTGATGTTAACATAAAAAATATTAATAATAAGAAAACGATGTCGGTCATGGACGACATGTTGAACTCTGGTGATACCTTATTTCTTCCTCTGATGTTCATAATTTTAGGAAGGTTCGTTGAGTAAATCTAAAAAGTCGGTGGCATTTGCTTCCATTTGGTGCACCACTTTATCGGTTTTTACTACCAAATGGTTGTAAGCAATGTACGAGATAATTCCAACTACCAATCCGGCAACTGTAGTGGTCATGGCTGTATAAATCCCTTCTGCCAAAGCACCAACTTCAATTTGTCCGCCTCCACTAGCCATTTCATGAAAAGCCAAAATCATCCCAATTACAGTCCCTAAGAAACCAATCATTGGTCCTGCACCTGAAATAGTTGCCAAGGTAGAAACGTTTT
Organism: uncultured Flavobacterium sp.; assembly: GCA_964485115.1. GTDB lineage: Bacteria > Bacteroidota > Bacteroidia > Flavobacteriales > Flavobacteriaceae > Flavobacterium. The sequence goes on along the minus strand of CAZAHJ010000029.1, from coordinate 10,600 downwards.
TTTCGAGTTTATAAATCTCTAATTTTCCTGCATTTTCAATGGCAGTATTGATATCTTCTAAAGGCTTTCCGATGCGAGAAATTCCTTTTTCAATCAAACGAGATACAGGAGAATTGGTTTGTACGCAGAGCATTTTGGCAGCGTCTAATTTGCCTTGCATGATATGCATTTTGATGTTATTCATAAAATTCACATCCATTTTAGATGCTGCATTGATAGCAAATAATCTTTCAAAATAAAGATACAATGCTATTGCTAACAATAAAAACAAAGTAAACATGATGATGTTTCCACCTACACCTCCACTAGTTACTAATTCCCAAATGGATAATGTTTTTTCAATAGGTTGGTCGTCTAACAAACTCGTATTTGCAACCGAAGTAGAATCTACTTGCATAAATAGTTTTTTAATTGAAACGGCAATTTATTAATAAAATTGTTAACGAATGTAATGCTCTATAAACATAAAACACAAAGCTCCTGCCAAGAACCCTACAAATGCTAACCAAGTAATTCTTTTTAAATACCATATAAAATCGATCCTCTCCATCCCCATAGCTGCAACTCCTGCTGCGGAACCGATGATTAACATACTTCCTCCGGTACCTGCACTATAGGCAATAAAGTGCCAAATCGGACTATCTACTTCAAAATCGAACATCCCCATTGATGCAGCAACCAATGGCACGTTATCAATAATTGAAGATAAAATTCCTAATAAAATTACTACAATATCCATGTTGGGTACTGCATTACTCAAACTTTCTGCAGCATAACGCAAAGTACCTACCTCAACCCCATTAATAGATCCAAAAACCAAGCTTTCTAAAGCAGCAACAGCCATTAAAATTCCCAAAAAGAATAGGATGCTAGAGAATTCGATTTTAGAAAGTGCTTTGTGGCCAGAATACAAATGTTTGTCTTTTTTGTCGAAATTCTTAAATGGTTTCACATACTCAGAGGTTAACCAAACCAAACCTAAACTTAATATCATTCCAACATAAGGCGGAAGGCCAGTAATTACTTTAAAAATTGGCACAAAAATAATGGCTCCAATCCCAACAAAAAGCATGGTTTTAGAACTCAATAATCGTTCTGATTCCACTTCTGTTTGGTAATATCTCCTTGTCACATCTCCTTGAAATGGTTTCATAAATGTAACAATTACAAAAGGAACTACAAAGCATAATACTGCAGGAACAATTACATATTCAATCAATCCAATAGCTGTTAATTTATTGGCAATCCATAACATGGTAGTGGTAACATCTCCAATAGGAGACCATGCTCCACCAGCATTGGCAGCAATCACAATCATCGATGCAAACCAAATACGGTATTCTCTTTTAGGAATTAATTTTTTCAACAAGGTTAATAAAACAATAGTAGCAGTTAAGTTATCGATAATTGCAGATAAAATAAATGCCACAATTCCTAAAGTCCATAACAATCTTTTTTTGCTATTGGTTTTGATTCTGCTTTTGATTACATCAAATCCTCGGTGTAAGTCGATGATTTCTACAATGGTCATGGCACCAATCAAAAAGATTAAAATCTCCGCTGTTTTCCCAAAATGATGCATCAAATTGATTAAAAAAGCTTCTTTCTGCACTTCATGATCTCCCTCCATGATGTTGTAGATGTGTCCGTGCTCATCTACAATAGAAAACCAACCGTTATTGAAACCAACTGATAGCACAGCCCACATCACTCCAGCCATGATCAAAGCAGGTACGGTTTTGTCTAATTTTAATGGATGCTCAAAAGCAATAGACAAATAACCAACGACAAATAAAATGATTAAAATAAGTAACATATCTCTAAGTTAATTGTTGTAAAGCAATCGTAAAAGCAGTCTCGCTTATGTTATTTTTATCGGAATTTAGGGCATGAGTTTTTTCTAAAGCCTTTCGAATGATGTCAGAAGTATCTTGAAAAATTGCTTCGTCTGTCATTTGTACTTTTCTTTCCATAAAATAGGCGAATACTCGGGCCATTCCGCAGTTGGCAATGAAATCCGGAATCAAACTCACTTTTTTATCCGTAGCTTCCATAATTGGGCCGAAAAATATTTCTTTATCTGCAAAAGGGACATTGGCTCCAGAGGAAATTACTTCTAAACCAGAAGCAATCATTTGATTTACTTGGTCTTGGGTAACCAATCGAGAGGCAGCACAAGGAGCAAAAATTTGTGCACCCATATTCCAAATAGTTGCATTCAATTCTTCAAAAGAAATCATTTGATTGCTCACTAATTGATTTCCGTTTTTATTTAAAAATAATTCTTTCATTTCTTCCATGGAGAAACCTTCTTGAGAAACCACTCCTCCTGTTCTGTCAATAATCCCAACTACTTTTGCTCCCATTTGGGTAAAATAGTAAGCAGCAGCCGAACCTACATTGCCAAATCCTTGCACAATGGCTTTTTTACCAACCACATTTCCGCCATAAATTTGGTAAAAATGCTTTACAGCTTCTGCCACTCCATAGCCTGTAATCATGTCTGCAACTGTATATTTTCTGTTTACATCAGGCGAGAATTTTGTATTTTCAATTACCTTAATTACCCCTTGACGTAATTGTCCAATTCGGTTGATTTTATCTGCTTCGGTTGGTTTAAAATGCCCGTTAAAAACACCCTCTTGTGGATGCCAAACACCGCACTCCTCAGTAATTGGAATTACTTCGTGAATTTCATCTACATTCAAATCACCTCCAGTGCCATAGTAATTTTTAAGCAATGGAGAAACTGCTTGGTACCAACGTTGTAAAACTTCTTTTTTTCTAGGGTCGTTTGGATCAAAATTAATTCCTGATTTTGCTCCACCAATGGCTGGACCGGAAACCGTGAATTTAACTTCCATAGTTTTTGCCAACGACAAAACTTCATTTTTGTCTAATCCTTTTCGCATTCTGGTTCCACCACCTGCAGCACCACCTCTTAGCGAGTTGATTACTGTCCAGCCCTCTGCTTCGGTATATGGATCATTCCAATGAAATACAATTTCTGGTTCTTTATCTTCAAATTTTTTGAGCAAATCTTTCATGAAATCTATTTATTGTGTAGTAGTTAGGTTGTGATAAAACAAATGATAAAATTCAAAATATTCTTTCTTTTAAAAAGCAATGCAAATATACAAACACCAAAAGGATAAAGTGATGCATCAGTCCTATTAATTTGGTGTTAATATTATTCCTGAACTATGGTCTTTGCTTGCCCCTGTAACACTCTTTAAAACATTGACCTCATTTCTTAATTTGAGCACTCCCAAAAAACCAAAAATTAAAGCTTCTTTAAAGTCGATGATTTTAGGTTCCGGAATTTCAATTTGAACCAATGGAACATAAAAAGCAATACGTTCTATTAAAAATTGATGGTAACTTCCTCCACCAGTAAATAAAGCTTTGCTATTTTCTTTTAAAACAGATGCAATTTGGATAGCTATATGCTCAACCAATGTCCTTAACAAATCTGTCCTTGAAATAGAATAGAAATTTAAGATTGGGTGAAACTCTTTTAATACCCATTCCATTCCTAATGATTTCGGAGCTTTTTGTTGGTAAAAAGAAAGGGCATTTAATTGCTGTAATAATTCTGAGTGAATTTCTCCTGATTTAGCCAACTCTCCTTTGTCATCGTAGGCAAATCCAAGCTCTAGGGCTATTGGATTGAGCAACACATTTACCGGACAAATATCAAAAGAAATCCTTTTTCCATCCTCTATCATAGAAATATTGGAAAAACCTCCCAAGTTGATACACTGATCATATGCAGCAAATAAATGCTGATCTCCTATAGGAACCAAAGGAGCTCCTTGTCCGCCTAATGCCACATCTTGCACTCTAAAATCACAAACCACAGGAAGTTTTACCAAATCTGCCAATAAAGGTAAATTTCCAATTTGTAATGTATAACCTAAATTTGGCTGATGCAACACGGTATGTCCGTGGCTACAAACTGCATCCAAACCAGTTATTGCATGTTGTTGGATGAAATCATCTACTAATTTTCCTAAAAAATTCGTGTACGAAACATTTATAGCTTGTAATTCTTCGAAATCTAGATGGATGGCATTTCTTAGTAAATCTTCCCACTCTTTGGGATACGGAATGGTGGTTGCTTCATGAATTTGAAATTGCCAATTGGTAGAACTTTTAAAAAACGTTACATGAGCAATATCCACCCCGTCTAACGAAGTTCCGGACATCACTCCGATAACGTTATAGTTTTCTTTCAACATGGGTTAAAATTTATTGGAATGCTTGAAAATTTACTAATTATGCCCTACATTTGAACACCAAAATTATAAATTTAATAAACAACCTAAGGTATTGTTATGGATTTTAAATTAACTGAAGAACATTTGATGATTCAACAAGCTGCCAGAGACTTTGCACAAAACGAATTACTTCCTGGTGTGATTGAACGTGACGAACACTCTGCTTTCCCAACCGAACAAGTTAAAATGATGGCTGAATTAGGTTTTATGGGGATGATGGTAGACCCGAAATATGGAGGTGCAGGATTAGATAGTGTTTCGTACTGTTTGGCAATGACTGAAATTGCCAAAGTAGATGCCTCTGCAGCAGTGATTATGTCGGTTAACAATTCCTTGGTATGTGCTGGAATGGAAAAATACTGTAGTGAAGAACAAAAACAAAAATACTTGATTCCGTTAGCTACCGGTGAAAAAATCGGTGCATTTTGCTTGTCAGAGCCAGAAGCTGGTAGTGATGCTACCTCTCAAAAAACTACTGCTATTGACATGGGAGATTACTATTTGTTAAATGGTACCAAAAACTGGATTACCAATGGTAGTTCTGCATCCATTTACTTGGTTATGGCACAAACCGTTGTAGAAAAAGGACACAAAGGGATCAACGCTTTTATTGTAGAAAAAGGATGGGAAGGCTTTGAAATTGGCCCTAAAGAAAAGAAAATGGGAATTAGAGGAAGTGACACCCACTCTTTGATGTTTACCGATGTGAAAATTCCAAAAGAAAACAGAATTGGAGAAGACGGATTTGGATTCAACTTTGCAATGAATGTTTTAAATGGCGGTAGAATCGGAATTGCATCTCAAGCTTTGGGAATTGCAACCGGAGCTTATGAAACTGCTTTAAAATATGCCCATGAGCGTAAAGCTTTTGGCAAAGAAATTATCAAACATCAAGCAATTGCTTTTAAATTAGCCGATATGTACACCAAAATTATGGCTGCCAGAATGTTGGTGTTTAAAGCTGCGGTTGAAAAGGATGAAGGCAAAGACATTTCTATTTCAGGTGCTATGGCAAAATTATATGCTTCCGAAGTTGCTATGGAAGTAACTACCGAAGCAGTTCAAGTGCATGGTGGCAATGGATATGTAGCCGAATACCATGTAGAAAGAATGATGCGTGATGCTAAAATTACACAGATATACGAAGGCACTTCTGAAATTCAACGAATTGTTATTTCGAGAGGGATGACTAATTTTTAAGATAATTAACTTTTAGTCCCACAAGGTTTTAATACATTTGACAGTCTGAAAAAACAGACTGTCTTTTTTTATGAAAAAAAAACAAATTGTTATTACCGGAACTTCTCGTGGCATTGGTTTGGAATTGGCTTTGTTATTAGCCAATCAAGGGCATGAGGTATTGTGTTTGTCCCGAAAAAATAAGGAAGCGTTGGTGCATCCAAACATCAAATATCATGCGTTTGATTTAGGAAATCCCAATGCCAACTTTCCTGAGTTCTTAAAAAACCATTTCAACACCATTGATATTTTAATTCACAATGCTGGAAGTTTGGTGAACAAACCTTTTGAACAAATTACAACAGAAGATTTTCTGCAAGTATACCAAACCAATGTGTTTGGAGTTGCTCAACTTACCCAATGGTGTTTGCCACACATGTCCAAAGGAAGTCATGTAGTAACCATTAGTAGCATGGGTGGAGTTTTAGGCACTGCCAAATTCCCAGGTTTGGCAGCATACAGCTCCAGCAAAGGTGCAGTAATTACGCTTTCAGAACTTTTAGCAGAAGAATATCGCGATAGAGGCATTGCATTTAACGTTTTGGCATTGGGTGCGGTGCAAACCGAAATGTTGCAAGAAGCATTTCCGGGATACCAAGCACCGGTTACCGCTTCACAAATGGCTTCGTTTATTGCCCAATTTGCATTAACAGGCAACCAATTTTTTAACGGAAAAGTACTACCGGTTAGTTTAAGTACACCATAAAATACATGCATTCGGTTTTAGAAAAATATCTTCCAACGCATGCGGTTCCAATGGTGGATGCCTTATTGCAACAGCATTTGGTATATTTAAAAATCGTTCCGGTACGAAACAGCAAGCATGGTGATTATCGAAAACTACCCAATGGGCAACACCAAATTACGGTAAATGGGTCGTTAAACCAATATCGGTTTTTAATTACTTTGGTTCATGAAATTGCACATTTGGTAGCCATTGAAAAATTTGGCAGAGATATCGCTTCGCATGGTAAAGAATGGAAATTTACTTTTCAACGGTTGATGTTACCGTTTATCAGACCAGAGATTTTCCCGGAACAAATTTTACCATTGCTAGCTCGTCATTTTAAAAATCCTACAGCTAGTTCTGATACAGATGTGCATTTGGCAAAAGCTTTAAAACAATTGGATGAAAGTTATGAGAATACCACTTTTATCCACCAAATTCCGAATGGAAGTATATTTAAAATTTATAACGGAAGGACTTTTCAAAAGGTTGGTTTGAAAGTAAAACGTTATGTTTGCAAAGAATTATCTACCGGTAAAACCTATTTGTTTAATGCCAATGCAGAGGTAGAATGGATTAAATCTTAAAACAATGAATTCCAATTACTACGCAATATTAATGGCTGGAGGCATCGGTTCCCGATTTTGGCCAGTAAGTACTCCTGAAACTCCCAAACAATTCCACGACATGTTGGGATGCGGACAAAGTTTATTGCAAAAAACATTTGCAAGATTACAGCAAATCATTCCGACTGAAAATATTTTGGTTTTAACCAACCAAGCCTACCAAAATTTGGTTTTAGAACAATTGCCTGCAATAAAAGCAGATCAAATTTTACTGGAACCCGAAATGCGAAATACTGCTCCATGCATTTTGTATGCCTCTTTAAAAATACAAAGTAAAAATCCGAATGCCATTACCATAGTTGCTCCAAGCGACCACTGGATCGAAAACGAAACTTTGTTTGCAGAACACATCCAAGCGAGTTTTGATTTGTGTGAAAAAGAAGATGCTTTGGTAACTCTGGGCATCCAACCAACCTTTCCGAATACCGGTTATGGATATATTGAATTTGATAAAAACGAGGAAAATACCTTTAAAAAAGTTACCCAATTTAGAGAAAAACCAGATTATCCAACTGCAAAAAGTTTTTTAAAACAAGGCAAATTTTTATGGAATGCAGGAATTTTTGTTTGGAGCATTGCTTCTATTAGCAAAGCATTTGCAAATTTTCAGCCTGAAATGTTTGCTTTATTTCAACAAGGAAAAAACAGATGGAATACACCAGAGGAAGCAACATTTATTACAGAAAATTATGGCAAAGCAACCAACATATCGATTGACTATGCCATCATGGAGCCTTCTAACAATGTGTATGTATTACCAGCAATTTTTGACTGGAGTGATTTAGGAACTTGGGGCTCTTTACACGATAAATTAGAAAAAGATACCAACCAAAACGCATACCAAAACATCACCTTGAAATGTGATAATTTTACCGGAAATATCATTCACACACAACATATTCATACGTTAATTGCCAAAGATTTACACAATTTTATCATTGTAGAACACAATCATAATTTGTTGATATTGCCAAAAGAAAGTGAGCAAGAGCTCAAAAAATTACTGCAATAGTAAAATTTGATCTCCTTATTTATTGGAATTTGCTTTGTTAAACTCTTCCAAATACGTTTGACGAACTTTTTTAAATAAGTTAGAAGAGTACACAAAATTGGTAACCGCTTCATTGTCGGTAATAAAAATATCTTTGTTAGAGCCTTCCCAGGCTTTTAAGCCATCTTTTAAGAAAACAATTTTTTCCCCAATCTCCATTACAGAGTTCATATCATGCGAATTGATTACTGTGGTAATATTGTACTCTTTGGTAATTTCTTGTATCAAATTATCAATCACAATAGAAGTTTTTGGATCTAAACCAGAATTTGGTTCGTCGCAAAACAAATATTTGGGGTTGTTCACAATGGCTCGAGCAATAGCAACCCTTTTTTGCATCCCCCCAGATAATTCAGAAGGCATTTTGTGGTGGGCATCTTTCAAATTTACCCGTTCTATTACAAAATCAACCCGTTCTTTAATTTCTTTTGGAGTTTTGTTGGTAAACATTTTTAACGGAAACGATACATTTTCCTCCACATTCATGCTATCAAACAAGGCACTTCCTTGAAATACCATACCAATTTCGGTCCGTACTTCTCTTCGTTCGTCATTAGATAATTCTGCATAAATTCTTCCATCAAATGATATAGCACCAGAGTCTGGCACATGAATTCCCAACAAACTTTTCAACATCACGGTTTTTCCGGAACCACTTTGCCCGATGATTAAATTCGTTTTACCTGCTTCAAATAAAGTAGAAATCCCTTTTAATATGGTGACTCCCTGAAACGATTTTACCAAATTTTTTACCTCAATCATTAGCCTAACAACATTTGGGTTAACAAATAATTCATCAAAATAATCACTACCGAAGTCCAAACAAACGAAATGGTACTTGCTTTACCTACTTCCAATGCTCCACCTTTCATAAAATATCCGTGGTAGGAAGGAATGGTAGCCAATAAAAATCCAAATACAATGGTTTTTATCAAAGCATAAGTGATATGAAACGGAATAAAATCATTTTGCAAACCTTGTACAAACTCAGCTGAAGAAACAAACCCTCCATACACCGAAGCCATCCATCCTCCTAACACCCCTAAAAACATGCTCAAACTAATCAAAAACGGATACATCTGCAAAGCTATCAATTTCGGAAATACCAAATAATTGATGGAATTTACTCCCATCACTTCTAAAGCATCTATTTGTTCCGTTACCCGCATGGTACCAATACTTGAAGTGATATAGGACCCTACTTTTCCAGCCATGATAATGGAAATTAATGTGGGAGCAAATTCTAAAATCACAGATTGACGAGTGGCAAAACCTATCAAATATTTCGGAATTAATGGGTTGGTTAAGTTTAAAGCAGTTTGGATAGAAACCACACCTCCAACAAAAAAGGAAATAAAAGCAACAATTCCCAACGAACCAATAACCAAGTCGTCTACCTCTTTTAATATCAATTGTTTCATTACCGACCACTTGGTGGGCTTGTTAAATACTTCTTTGAGCATTAAAAAATAGCGACCTATGTGTGTGAGCATTTTCAGCATGGCACAAATGTAATAAAATCCGATGGTTTGCCCGAAAAAGCCAAAGAGTTTTCAAACCCTATTTTAGTAAAAAATGTGGTATTTTTGCCAAAAAATTGAATTTTGGGAAGTAAAAACAAACTCAAGCGATTTGCAGAAAATGCCTCTTTTACCAATGTGATTGAACCTAGCAGAGAGGAAGTTGTTCAAAATTTATTGCCATGGAAAGGAAAATGGCAAGAATTTTTTGGCAACCAAAACCCAATTGTGTTGGAATTAGGTTGTGGCAAAGGGGAATATAGTGTTGGATTGGCCCAACGTTTTCCGGAAAAAAACTTTATTGGTATCGACATCAAAGGAGCTCGTTTATGGAGAGGTGCCAAAACAGCTGTAGAGAACAACATTCGCAATGTGGCATTTTTAAGAACCCAAATCGAATTGATCAACCATTGTTTTGCAGCAAACGAAGTGGCAGAAATTTGGATAACTTTTCCCGATCCTCAGATCAAATACAAACGAACCAAACACCGCATGACCAATGCAGAGTTTTTAGATAAATACAAACAAATCTTACAACCCGGCGGATTAATGCACCTAAAAACCGATAGCGAATTTATGCATGGGTATACTTTAGGTTTGTTGCATGGTTTAGGACATGAGGTTTTGTATGCCAACCACAACGTGTACCACAATTTAGGAGCACCGGAAGAGGTAACTGCCATCCAAACTTTTTATGAAAGTCAGTACTTGGCAAAGGACAAAGCAATTACCTATATCCGATTTAAAATCAATTGAGCTTAGTTTTTTTGGGGCAACTGCATCCAATCTATAATTGCCCAACTTAATCGATGTAAAAAAGGAATACCAATGGTTTCGTATTCGTATTGGTTGTCGTTAAAAATTTGGTTTTGATTTACCAAAATAGTAGAAGTTAGAAAAAAGTTTTCTTTTGTTACTTTATTGTAAATCCATGCATTATCTGTAAGCGTACCATATGCCATTCCAATTTTATTAAATATTTGCCAATCATTTCTTTCGATTATTGGGGTTTCTCCAAATAAAAAAAACTTGACGTAATTGTCTGGATATTTGATCGAATCTTTTCCTATTTCTTTAGGAAAAACTTGCATCCAATATAGTACTTTAGATCTTTGCTCCTCTGTGATATTAAATCTTTTCTCTTTAGAAAAATAATC
>CAZAHJ010000028.1:0-24292 GCA_964485115.1 uncultured Flavobacterium sp. | reverse complement strand
AAATGTATAAATTAGTTGAAAGAGAAATTCAAGCAAGTAAGCAAGGAAAGAAGTCCTATATTAAATTAAAAATGAATAGCTTAACCGATCCGGATATGATTGTAAAATTATACGAAGCAAGCCAAGCTGGGGTAGAAATTAAGCTAATTATCAGAGGCATGTGTTGCTTGGTTCCTGGAATAAAAGGTTACAGTGATAATATACAGGCAATTAGTATTGTTGATAATCTTTTAGAACACACAAGGGTGTTTATTTTTAGCAACCAAAATAATCCGGAAGTATTTGTATCATCTGCTGATTTTATGTCAAGAAACATTGATGATAGGGTAGAGGTAACTTGTCCGATTTATGACAACGACATCAAGCAAGAATTAATTGAAACCTTTGAAATAGGATGGAAAGGAAATGTAAAAGCCCGATTGCATAGTTCAAAATTAGATAATTTATATCGAAAGAAATCAGATAACGAGCCCATACATCGAGCACAACTAGAAACCTACCAATACTACCAAAAAATAATTCAATCTTAAAAATGATTCAAGTAAAAAAATACGCTGCTATTGATATTGGATCTAATGCCATCCGATTATTGGTTAGTAATGTGGTTGAGCAAACCGGAAAAGAAACTCAATTTAGTAAGAGTTCCTTAGTTAGGGTTCCCATTCGGTTAGGGCAAGATGTATTTACCGTTGGTGAAATTTCAGAGAAGAATGTAGCTAGAATGATAGATGCCATGAAAGCGTATCAATTATTGATGAAGGTTCATGGAGTGGAGCAATATCGTGCCTGTGCTACTTCTGCTATGAGAGAAGCTGAAAACAAACAAGAAGTAGTGCAAACCATACTCTATCAAAGTGGTATTAAAATAGACATTATTGATGGCAAAAAAGAGGCAGAAATTATTGCTGCTACCGATTTAAAAAAATACATCCAGTTAGATCGAAATTATTTATATGTGGATGTGGGGGGTGGCAGTACCGAATTTTCTATTTTTAGCAAAGGGAAAATAGTAGCTTCAAAATCTTTCCGTAACGGAACGGTTCGTCAACTTAACCAGATGGTTTCAGATGCGGTTTGGCAAGAAATGGAACGTTGGATCAAACAACATACTTCTGATATGGAAGATATTTGCATGATCGGGTCAGGTGGTAACATCAACAAGCTTTTTAAGTTGTCCGAAAAACACCAAGAAAAACCGCTTACCTACTTTTATCTTAATTCAAAATTCCAGGAATTGAACCAGCTTTCTTATGAAGAAAGAATAGCCGAATTGGGATTGAACACTGATAGGGCAGACGTAATTATTCCGGCTACCAAAATTTACTTACATGCCATGAAATGGAGTGGAGCCAAACACATTTATGTGCCAAAAATTGGTTTGTCAGACGGTATTATTAAGGCAATGTACTACGAACGAATCTAGTTTATTGGCAACAAGTTACCGAAATTTCTACCAATACGTTTTTAGGCAAACCTACCACAGCAACGGTTTCTCTTGCTGGAGCATTTTCGTTGTTAAAGTAACTACAATACACTTCATTCACCACGGCAAAATCATCCATAGTTCTTAAAAAAATGGTTGTTTTTACAATTTGTTCCATAGTAAAACCTGCTGCATTTACTAGGTTTTGTATGTTCTTCATCACCTGAACGGCTTGTTCTTTTACGCCATCTTCTACAACTTCACCTGAGGTAGGGTCAATGGCAATTTGACCAGAACAAAATAAAAAATTTCCTGCTTGTACGGCTTGGCTGTATGGTCCAATTGGTTCAGGAGCTTGGTTGGTATAAATTATTTTTTTCATGATTCTGAATCTTTCAATTTTTTAATACTTAAATAACTATCTTAACACTCTATCTGGCAAACGATTACGTTCCCATTTAATGTCTTGTAAGGCACTAGATTTGATTCCAATAAAAAATCCCCAAAAGGCATTTTGTCCGAAAGGAGTCCAGTTAAAATCCATTCTCCAGCTAAGTAAATCTCTTTCAAAACGCAATTGAGTAAAGGTAACTCCGTTTTGTACAAAATCGTAGCCTGTAGAAGCACCTATTCGCCATTTCGGACTCAAATCAACATTGGCTGAAACCATCAGGGAATGTCCAACTATTCTATTTTCTCGGTTGGCATTACCATAGGTAATCGTGTATGCAAAATTCATGTCAAACGGAATGGTAGATTTGTAAAATTCACTTACTTCCGCTTCATTTTCTTCCTCTTCATCACCAAATTGCGATTGTCTGCGGTTGCTTAAATCTACACTTCTCCCAAACAAATCATCTGCTCTTCCTCCATTTCTTGCTCCTTGCTCATTTGGCTTTTTACTTTTTGATTTTCTGCCATCAATAGAATAGTTCATATTCATATTGGCAGAGGTCATTCTAAACAAACTTCCACCATTGTTTATGTTTAGTTGATTGATTCTTTGGTTGGCTGCATTTAAAGCATAAGGATCTAAGGTAGTAGAAAAATTCACTTGCATTTTGTTATCAAACAAAGTAGTACCACCATTTACCGATAATGGTGCTAAACGCAACGAATCTGCAGCAATGTTGTAGCTGGTGCTAAAGTTTAAAGTGTTTAACAACATGATTTTCTTTGGCTCAACTTTGGTCGAATCTCGGTCTCTTACTTTTGCCTCAAAAGTGTTAGATAATGAAAGCCCTATGTTGTTAGAAATTCCCAGGGTTGGTGCTCCAAAAACACCTCCTTCAAATCTCGAGAATTGCCCAACTCTGCCGCTTGCATCCACTACATAATTATCGTAATAATTGGCAAAACTAGGTGCATAGTTATAGGATACTGAAGGTCTGACTACGTGACGAATCGATTGGATTTTTTTGTCTTCTCCAAAATTAAAAGTTCCGTATATGGTGGTTCCTACGCTCGAATTAAAATTATAAGTCAAATATCGGTCAAAACCATTCACAGTATTGGTTACCACTTGATTTTGGCTGTTTTCAAAAAACTTATCAATGGTTTTAAATGTCCAAGTTTCCTGAAAGTTTGCACCAGTAGTAAAACTTAAGTACTTAAACATTTTAAAGTTTGTACTTATCGGAATTTGGTGTTGAAAACCGGTAACCGCATCTTTAAACATTTGAGGTTTAAAAAACAATGAGTCGGTAGTTCGATACCTGTTTTCTCCTCTAATGTTGTATTGTAAATTGATGTTTTGAAACACTCCCTTTTTAGCTCCATCTCCTTTTGCAAACGGAAATATCCTGTCAACATTGGCTTGTAGGGTAGGCAACGTCATATTAATTTCTTGGGTTTGGGTATTTTGGTTATGCGATGCCGTTAACGACATATTTACCTGTGGATAGGTGTCAAAAGTCTTGGAGTAAGAAATTGACGAACTCAAGTTGTTAATCAAAGTACCACTAACGTTCACTTGGTTTAATGATTGCTGGAAAAATCGGCTACTTCCTAAGTTAACAGAAGCAGAAAATCTGGAATTCGGACTCGATTTTGGATCTTGCTGATGCGACCATTGCACATTGTAAATACTACTTTTGGCATAATCAGGAAAACCTCTTTCACTTTGAATTTGGTTTTCAAATCGAATGTTAAAATTACCTCTGAATTTGTATTTCCAAGCATAAGCAGTTTCAAAACGCAAGGCATAGCTTCCGTTGGTAAAATAATCTCCTAAAATGGTTAAATCATAGTTGTCACTTAATGCCATGTACAACCCTCCGTTTTGTAACGAAAACCCCTGACGTTGTGTATCCACAGGATTTGGTACAATAATTCCAGATTGGCTATCGGTAGTCATCGGAAAAAATGCAAAAGGTAAGGCAATAGGAGTGGGAACCTCTGCAATATGCATGTTTACCAATCCGGTTACTACTTTTTTACGAGGTACCAATTTGGTTTTTCTTGCCAAAAAGTAATATTCTGGATCATCAATATCTTTTGAGGTGGTAAACTGCGCACCTTTGATAAAAATTACCGAATCGTTTTCTCTTTTCGATTGTTCTCCTTTTACTTTAAATTCACCTTGTTCGGTTCGAGAATTTAAAATCCAAGCTTTTTTGGTTTTGTAGTTAAACTTCATCGAGTCGGGCTCTACCACATTCATCGCTTGTTTAAAGTAAGGATATTGCGAATAAACTTTGCTGGAGTCTTTTATTCTGCCGGCGTAAGCTTCGTTGTTTTGGTAGTTGATCACAATAATTCCCGATTTTAACTCTACGTCTTGATAGTACAATTCTGCTTTGTCATATAAAGTCACCAATTTTTTTTGGATTTGTAATTTTGCGTAGTTTGCAGCTTTGTATTTTACAATACTTTCTAAGGCAGCACTAGATTTTATCTTTACAGTATCTGCGATTGAACTATTAGTTTTGGTGGTGTCTGGCTTAAATTTATTAACTTGAGCAAAGACAGTAGATGTTTTTGAAGAAGTCTCCAAAGTTTGAGAAAAAACTTTGGTTCCAAACATTGTTAAGAACATTGTAAATAAAACGATATGAAAATGCTTTACCAACAAATTATATAATAACTACTTTTGTTAATATTTTTGGCTTTATTTTTGAACTGCCAAACTTAGTTATTTTTTATTTGAGATATTCAATACCAATTGGTATTTATGAATAAATTAAGCAGATTATGGTATAAAGTACAATAGAAATTAAAATGTATGATGATTAACAAAAAAAATTCGAGTAAACTTTTCCAAAATAAAACTTCATTAATTGCATTTTGTTGCTTTCTATTGGTGGGATTTTTTCAATTATCCCATGCCCAAAATAAATTTAAAATTGTTTTAGATGCCGGTCATGGCGGGCAAGATGCTGGGGCTTCATATTATGGAGTAAAAGAAAAAGACATTGCATTGTCTGTTGCTTTAAAGGTAGGTGAAATATTTCGTAACCATCCGGATATAGAAGTAGTTTTTACCAGAAAAACCGATGTTTTTGTTGAATTGCATGAAAGGGCTCGCATAGCCAATAAGTCCAAAGCCAATTTATTTTTGTCTATTCACTGCAATGGAGCAGAAAGTAAATCTGCTCACGGAACCGAAACTTGGGTGTTGGGTTTAAGTAAAAATGCCTCTAACTTAGAAGTAGTAAAAAAGGAAAACGCGGTAATTACGTACGAAAGCGATTATAAAATTAAGTACCAAGGTTACGACCCAAGATCTTTAGAATCCACCATTGGAATTCCGCTTTTACAAGAAGAATTCATTGATCAAAGTATTTCATTAGCAAGTAAAATTCAAAAAAAATACACCAACGATTTAAAGTTGTTCAACAGAGGGGTAAAACAAGGACCTTTTTTGGTATTGAACCAAACAGCTATGCCAAGTGTATTAACCGAATTGGGCTTTATGAGTAATCGTGAGGACAACGATTATATGAACTCTGAAAAAGGTCAAAGAGAGTTAGCAGAAGCTATTTCAGAAGCTGTAATGTTTTACAAAAAAGAATATTATGGGGTAGGGAATGTACCTTCTTCAAAGGTTAAAATTGAAGAGAAACCAATAGAGGTAGCTCAAGATGTTTCTGATAAAAAAGTTGAGGAGGAGACTTCAAAGAGTACTCAAAATGGGGTAGTTTTTAAAGTTCAAATTAAAGCCTCTGATAAAAAAATTAATACAAATTCCTCAGATTTTAATGGATTACAACCTATTGACTTTTTTCAAGAAAGCGGTTGGTACAAATACACTTTTGGAGAAGCTGCTAACTTAAATGAGGCAAAAGACCTTCAAAGCAAAGCCAAAAAAGCTGGCTTTTCCGATTGCTTTATTGTGGTATTTTACCAAGGAAAAAAAATAACACTTACCGAAGCACAAAAACTACTTTAATTAGCTTAATTATTATATTTTTGCGTAATAGGAATTAAGAAGTTTCGACTTTTTTGAAACTTTTTTAAACTAATTCAAAGCAATCAATGAAAATTTCTCGAGAAATCAAAGCCGCAATTATAGTAATTTCTTCTTTGTTGCTGTTTATATGGGGGTTCAGTTTTTTAAAGGGAAGCGACCTTTTGACAAGTAACAAAACATTATACTTTCATTTAGAAAATGTAGAAGGTTTGTCTACCGCATCTATTGTAACTTACAACGGATTGCCCATTGGTAAAGTAAATAACATCAGTTTTGACGCAAAAAATTTAATCAATTTGGTAGAGATTATGGTACAAAGCAATATTCCTATCTCCAAAACTAGTATTGCTAAAATTTACGAACCAAGTCCTATAGGAGCCAAAACAGTTGCCATTGTTCATGATGCTACCAATCAAGAAATAGTGCAAAACAAAGATTTTTTAAAAGCAGAAGTAGCATTAGGAATGCTTTCACAAGTCACTTCTAGTTTAAAACCTATCGAGCAAAAGTTAACTACCTTGTTAGACGATGCAGATATTACGGTTAAAAACATCAACGAGGTGTTGGACAATAAAACCAAAGAAAACTTACGCAATAGCATGGAAAGTTTGAGCATTACCCTAGCTCAACTTACCCAAACCACCAAAACCATAAATGCCATGTTGGCAGAAAACCAATCTTCTATCAAGTCAAGTGCCAAAAATTTAGAAAAAGTAACCGGCAATTTTAGTAAAATTTCCGACTCCTTAGCAGCTGCCAATTGGTTACAAACCATGAAAAGTTTAGAAAAAACCTTGCAATCTGTAGACGGTTTAATGGCTGATTTACAAGCAGGAAAAGGCAGTATGGGCAAATTGATGAAAGACGAAAAAATGTACCAAAATTTAGAAGGAGCTTCTAGAGAATTAGAGCAATTACTTGCCGATTTCAAGAAAAATCCCAAAAGATATGTACACTTTTCTTTGTT
Source organism: uncultured Flavobacterium sp. (assembly GCA_964485115.1). Taxonomy (GTDB): domain Bacteria; phylum Bacteroidota; class Bacteroidia; order Flavobacteriales; family Flavobacteriaceae; genus Flavobacterium. The sequence continues at coordinate 17,491 of CAZAHJ010000028.1, read as the reverse complement.
CGGGAAAAAGAATGAAGCATACCAATCTACCAAGAGAGATTCTATTGTAATAAAATACGACTAATGAGCTATTTAGATAACATCTTTTTTGCAATTACCTTAATTATTGGCTTTGGAATTTTTGCAACCAACGTAAAAAAAATCTATCGAAACATTCGATTAGGACAGCCTATTGATCGTTCAGACAACAAATCCCAACGATGGAAACAAATGTTGATGATTGCTTTCGGACAAACCAAAATGGTTCGCAGACCCATAGCCGGAATTTTACACTTAGTGGTTTACATTGGGTTTGTGATCATCAACTTAGAGTTGTTAGAAATTATTATCGATGGATTGTTTGGAACACATCGCGTATTTAGTGGGTTTCTGGGGTCTTTTTACAACGTGTTGATTGCCTCTTTTGAAATTTTAGCCTTGTTAGTGGTAATTGCAGTAGTAGTATTTTGGTTGCGAAGAAATGCCATAAAACTCAAAAGATTTGTCAGCTCCGATTTAAAAAATTGGCCAAAAAATGATGCCAATTACATTTTGTATTTCGAAATTGTGTTGATGACCTTGTTTATAACCATGAACGCAGCTGATGTATGGTTGCAAAACGTGGACCATGCAGGTTATGTAAAAGCAGGTGCTTTTCCGGTAAGCCAGTATTTTATGCCGTTGTTTGATGGCATGCAAGCAAGCACCGTTGTAATGATAGAAAGAGCCACATGGTGGATGCATATTTTAGGAATTTTGGTGTTTTTAAACTACTTGTATTTTTCCAAACATTTACACATTTTGTTAGCATTCCCAAATACATATTTTGGAGATTTAAATCCACAAGGACAGTTCAATAATTTGGAAAGTGTAACCAACGAAGTAAAGTTGATGTTAGATCCAACTGTAGATCCTTTTACGGCTGCTCCGGCATCCGATGCATCTTCTAGATTTGGTGTTAAAGATGTGATGGATTTAAACCAAGTGCAGTTGCTCAATGCCTATACTTGCACCGAATGTGGAAGATGTACTTCGGTTTGTCCGGCCAACCAAACTGGTAAAAAACTTTCTCCTCGAAAAATCATGATGGCTACCAGAGATCGTTTGGAAGAAGTTGGAAAAGTTTTAGATAAAAATAAAAACCAATGGGTAGAGGATGGCAAATCGTTATTGAACGATTTCATTACTCCCGAAGAACTTTGGGCTTGTACCTCGTGTAATGCATGTGTAGAAGAATGTCCGGTTAGCATTAGTCCGCTAAGTATTATCATGGACATGCGAAGATATTTGGTAATGGAAGAAAGTGCTGCACCTATGTCGTTAAATGCGATGATGACCAATATTGAAAACAATGGTGCTCCGTGGCAGTACAACCAAATGGATCGTTTGAATTGGAAAGACGAAAATTAAGTGAGAAATACCAACCAATAAATTAATTATTACCTAGCAAACCATTCCCATAAACGTGAGCTTTGGGAACGTGTTTAACGAAATTTGAACTTTATGGAAAAGGAAAACATCGACAAAAGCTTGAAAGAAACTTTGGTGAATGGACAATTGGTTAGCCCGATTTTGCCAGAAGGCATTAAAAATTATTTGATTGACATTGACGGAACCATTTGTAATGATATTCCGAATGAAGAACCCGAAAGAATGCTTACAGCAGAAGTATATCCGGATGCATTGGTAACGTTGAACAAGTGGTATGACGAAGGACATATTATCTTCTTTTTTACCTCTCGTACCGAAGAACATCGTGAAAACACCGAAACGTGGTTAAAACAACATGGATTTAAATATCACGGAATTATTTTTGGCAAGCCAAGAGGTGGAAATTACCATTGGATAGACAATCATTTGGTAAAAGCTACCAGATACAGAGGGAAATTTACTGATTTAATTGACAAAGAAGTAACCATACAGGTGTTTGATGACGAAAATTACGACTAAAATTTAAAAATAATGGTAGAAAATCTTGTAGTACCCACTATGGCTGAAATGCTTGCTCAAGGCAAAACTCCAGAAGTGTTGTTTTGGGTTGGTTGTGCAGGAAGTTTTGACGACAGAGCCAAAAAAATTACCAAAGCTTTTGTGCAAATTTTAAACAGAGCCAATGTGTCTTTTGCAGTGCTTGGCACCGAAGAGAGTTGTACCGGTGATCCGGCAAAAAGAGCAGGAAACGAATTCTTGTTTCAAATGCAAGCCATGATGAACATTCAGGTATTGAATGGCTATGAGGTAAAAAAAATAGTGACGGCTTGTCCGCATTGCTTCAACACCATTAAAAACGAATACCCGTCATTAGGTGGGAATTACGAAGTAGTACACCATACGAAATTCTTGAAATCTTTGTTAGAAGATGGCAAAATCACGGTAAAGGGAGGGACTTTTAAAGGAAAGAGAATTACTTACCACGACCCATGTTATTTAGGTAGAGCCAACCAAGTATACGAAGCTCCAAGAGAATTATTGGAAAAATTAGAAGTAGCATTAACCGAAATGAAGCGTTCCAGAGCCAATGGTTTGTGTTGTGGTGCAGGTGGAGCTCAAATGTTTAAAGAGCCAGAAGCTGGTAATAAAGACATCAATATCGAACGTACAGAAGATGCTTTAGAAACTCAACCGGAAGTAATTGCTGCTGCCTGTCCGTTTTGCAACACCATGATGACTGATGGGGTGAAAAACAAAGAAAAAGAAGGTCAAATTCAAGTGTTAGACGTTGCTGAAATGATAGCCCAAGCCCAAGATTTATAAACCATGTACCAACCTTTTGAGCAAATGCCTGAACACTCTCGTATTTGGATTTATCCATGCAATCGAAAGTTTTCTGAAGAAGAAAAAAATAAAATCAACCAACTTCTTACAGAGTTTTGTGAGAATTGGCAAACACATGGAAGTGCCATGGTGGCATCTTTCAACATAGTGCACGACAGATTTATCATTGTTGCAGCTGACCAGGAAGTTTTGGCAGCATCGGGATGTGCGATAGATAAGCAAGTTGTTTTGATTTTACAAATCGAAAAAGAACTAGATGTGGTTTTGTTAGATAAAATGAATGTGACCTACAAAACTGGAGAGTTTTTTGCACACAAATCTTTAGTAGATTTCAAACGATTGGTGAAAGAAAAAGCGGTAAATGCAGAAACCATAGTTTACAACAATTTGGTCAATAACATTGCGGAATGGCATGATAATTGGGAAATTCCAATGAAAGATAGTTGGCACAGCAGGTTTTTGTAAAACTTTTACTATTTTAACCTACTATTTAGCCAATGATTCATTGGCTTTTTTTATTTTAGTATATCTTAAAAAATAATTTGATGCGTTTGATTTTGGTGTTTTTATTGTTGTTGACACAACCATTTTTGGCGGTGATTCCACATGGGTACCAAGCACCAAAAAAAGTGGAGAAAATCAAAATTATTCCGGTAAATACTCCTTTAAAAAAGTTTCCAAAATCTACCTTAACCAAAGAAACTAAAGAACAGCGAAAATGGGTAGATAGTGTGTATGAAACCATGACTTTGGAGGAAAAGTTTGGGCAATTGTTTATGGTAGCTGCATATTCTAACAAAAAAGAAGACCATGCCCTTCAAATTGAACAACTAATTGAGCAACAACATATTGGAGGAGTAATATTTTTTCAAGGAGGTCCGGTTCGTCAGGCCAAATTAACCAATCGTTTTCAGGCAAAATCCAAACTGCCTTTATTGGTAGGGATTGATGCAGAATGGGGCCTCAGCATGCGTTTAGATTCCACCTATCGATATCCTTGGAATATGACCCTTGGAGCTATTGCCAAAGAAGAATTGATTACCAAAATGGGAGAGCAACTCGCAGGACAATGCAAAGCGATGGGAATTCATTTCACCTTTGGCCCTGTGGTGGATGTGAATACCAATTCAAAAAATCCGATTATTGGCATTCGCTCTTTTGGAGAGTCCAAAGAAAACGTAACCAACAAAGCCATTGCTTTTATGTTGGGATTGCAAAACAAAGGTGTTTTTGCCACTGCCAAACATTTTCCGGGGCATGGTGATACCGATAAAGATTCGCATTATACATTGCCTTCTGTCAATCATTCCAAAGAGCGTTTGCATTCGGTAGAGTTATATCCGTATCAAAAAATCATCGAACAAGGCTTGGCAAGTGTCATGGTTGCCCACTTAAATGTTCCCACTTTAGAAGCAAATAAAATTCCTAGCTCCTTGTCTAAATACATTGTAACAGACTTGTTACAAAAGGAATTAGATTTTAAAGGATTGATTTTAACTGATGCTTTAAACATGAAGGGAGTAAGCCAAACTGCTACTCCCGGAGAAGTAGATTTGCAAGCATTCATGGCTGGTAATGATGTGTTATTGTTTCCGGAAAATGTTCCAATTGCTATCACCAAATTAAAAGAAGCATGGGACAAAGGCTGGTTAGATGAAGAAAGGTTGGCAAACTCTGTAAAGAAAATATTGCGTTTTAAACACATTGCAGGGTTACATCAAAAGCCAAAAGAAATTGATTTAAGCAATTTAAATAGCCAACTAAATCAACCAAGTTTTGATGCATTAAATAGCCAATTATTTGCAGAAAGCATCACTTTGGTAAAAAACCAACAAAGCATTTTGCCTCTAAAATACGTTGGTTCAGAAAATATTGCGTTTATCAAGTTAGGAGATGATGACCACACCAACTTTTTAAAATACTTGCAATCCTATACAGAAGTAACCGAAGTTATTTTGGATAACTCAATCACAATAGAGGAACAATTAGCTCGTTTTACAACAGTGATTATTGGCTACCATAAATCAGATGGAGCTTGGAAGAACCATCAATTTACCAACAAAGAAATAGAAGCTTTGCAACAAATTGCCAGCACCAAACGAACCGTATTGGTGTCTTTTGCAAAAGCTTATTCGCTGCAACAAATTCCTGATTTTAATCCACATGATGCCATAGTACAGAGCTATCAAAATCATGATTTTGTACATCGAGCAACTGCAGAAGTTTTATTTGGAGCCAGAGCACCAAATGGAGTTTTGCCTGTAACTGTACATCCGGATTACCCGGTAGGGACCTCGTTTACTTTTCAGCCAACTTTAAAGTTACAATTTGATGTGCCCGAAAATGTGGGAATGGACTCTAAACAACTTCTTAAAATAGATTCTATTGCAAATGCTACCATTCAGCAGAAAATTGCACCGGGAATGCAAATATTGGTTGCTAGAAAAGGCAAAATAGTATACCATAAAGCTTTCGGAAAACCAACTTATGACAGCAAACAAAATGTACAGCTAGATGATGTGTATGATTTGGCATCATTAACTAAAATTTTAGCCACTTTGCCTCAAGTGATGCAATTGGTAGAAGCTGGAAAAATTCAATTAAAAGACCCTATCGGAAAACACTTACCTGAATTGAAAGGAACCAACAAAGAAAATTTAAAAATTCAAGACATTCTTTTGCACCAAGCTGGATTGAAAGAGTGGGAGCCTTTTTATACCAAAACCTTGGACAAAGCAAAAAAGCCGGATACAACCTATTACAGATTCAGTCTGAGTAAAAAGTTTTCGATTAAAGTAGCTGATAATTTGTACTTGCGTTCAGATTATCCGGATAGCATGTTTCAGGTAATTGCCAAAAGCAAGTTATACGCAGATAAGCGGTATGCTTATAGTGATTTTGGTTTTATTTTGATGAAACGTTTGGTAGAGAAATACCACCAACAGCCTTTAGATGTGTTAACCAAACAAAGCATGTACCAACGTTTGGGAGCAAACAATTTAGGATTTAATGCTTGGATGTGGAAGCCTAAAAATAAAATTATTCCATCAGAAATAGACCAATATTTTCGTTATCAAACCATTCATGGTTATGTACACGACATGACTGCTGCCATGCAAGGAGGGGTAGATGGGCATGCAGGATTGTTTGGAAATGCATTGGATGTGGCTAAAATGATGCAGATGTTTTTACAAAATGGATATTATGGAGGCAATCGCTTTTTTTCTGAAGAAGTGATGCAAGAATTCAATACTTGTTTTGCATGCGATAATGGCAACAGGAGAGGATTAGGTTTTGATAAACCTCACCCTAAAAATCCCGTAAATACATGTGGTTGTACCTCTAGTGAAAGTTTTGGTCATACCGGATTTACCGGTACCATGGCTTGGGCCGACCCAGATAAAGAATTGGTGTATGTGTTTTTATCTAACCGTACCTATCCGGAAGCAAAAACCAATCAATTATCCAAACAAAACATTCGCGAAAACATCCAAAAAATTATTTACGAGAGTATTAAGGAGTAGTGAATAGTGAATAGTAAGTGAAAAGATAATTGCTAATTGCTAAATGCTAAAAACTAACAGCTAATTGGCAAAAGCTAAAAGCCTAATCATTTTTTCGTACATTTACTTTCTAATTGTCTAATTTTCAATTCAAAAAAATGAATCCAATCGTAAAAAATATTCTCGTTTTTATTGCAGCTTGGTTAGTTGGAAGTTTATCCAATATGTTGGTTTTACAACTCGGAATGCAGTTAATTGCCCCTCCGGTAGGATTTGATTTAAATACACCGGAAGGATTAAAAGCTGCCATGCCACTCATGGAATGGAAACATTTTATAACACCATTTTTATCGCATGCCATTGGCACATTGGTTGGTGCCATTATTTTGACCAATTTTGCAGCCAGCCATGCTTTTAAATTGGTCATGGGATTGTCTTTTTTATTCTTTTTAGGTGGCTTGGCCATGGTTTTTATGGTGCCAAGTCCATTAGCTTTTACCATAATTGATTTGGTATTTGCTTATTTTCCAATGGGGTATTTGGGGTATCAATTGGTTTATAAGTCAAAGTAACTTTTTAATTTTAGAAAACAATAACTGACTTTAGTATCTGCAAAGGATATTTTGCGTGATTGCTATTCCACAAAGTTGCTCAAAGTATATCGCAGAGTTGCACAAAGATTTAAATGTATTTAAGTTTTGTCTCGATTTTTAAATCAAATAGCAACCTGCCTTGTAACACACAGTAATTAACAAACTTAATAATTGTGTCTCGATCAATTTACCATCAACCATCAACCATCAACTATCAACCCTTAACTCTTAACCCTTTTCTCCACCCACCAAGCCAAACCAATGGTAATTGTTGACAAAGCTCCCATCAAAAGCCAATTATAGTAGTAGCCAAAAGCTGCAATCATATCCATCCCGATTTTGGAGCTTAAAATGTGGGCCAAGCTAAAACTCATGGTATAGTAACCCATATAAATTCCTTCGTTTCCTTTGCTGGAACGTTGCAACACAAAGGCATTGGAAAATGGAAAAGCAAACATTTCTCCAAAACTTAAAAACAAGATGTTCAACAACAAAATACCTACCCAGTCTTGGTACATCAAGCCGTAAAATCCAATGGCCATACATGCAGAACCCCAAAGTACAATTCGAACTTTTGTAAATCCTTTTTTCTCTAAAAAGTTTACCAAAGGCATTTCAAAAGCAACTACCAACAAACCATTTAAGGTCATCAACAACCCAGTTTGCAGTTCAGTGAGTCCGAATTGTTCTTTGTGATACAATGGTAAGGTGGTAAAAAGCTGGAAAAAAGTAAGTGAAGTTAAAAAGGTCACCACCAAAAACACCCAATACGGAGTGTCTTTCCGGATAGCTTTGGAGGATATTTTTTCAGTAGGGAAAGCCTCTTTTTTCTTTTTCTTTTCTTTTACCAACAACCAAAAAATACTAATGGCAGTAATACAAGTAAGTCCATCTACCCAAAACAAGCCAAAATATCCAATGCTCATAATAATCAATCCACCTAAAGCCGGACCAGCAGCAAATCCGAGGTTTACAGCCAAACGTACCAAAGTGAGAGCTCGAGTGGTGTTTTCTGGTTTGGCATAGCAATTAATAGAAACAAACATAGCTGGTCGGAACATATCTGCAACGGTCATAATAACAAACATTCCAATACACAAGCCAACAAAACTATGGATATAACTCAATGCCATAAACAAAAATCCGCTAACCATCAAACTGAAAATCATGATGCGATAAAAGCCAAATTTATCGGTTAGTTTTCCACCAATGTATGATCCTAACATCGAACCTAATCCAAAGCACACCATGATATAGCCAACTTGTGCATAACTAAAATCTAAATCTTCCTTTAAGTATTTACTTAAAAAAGGTAGCACCATGGTTCCGGCTCTGTTGATAAAAGTAATCAAGGCCAAAATCCAGATTTCTCTCGAAAATCCTCTAAAATTATTTATGTAAGAAGTAATTGCTTTTTTCATAATTTCGGTGCAAAGGTACACTTCTTCTTTCCTCAAATACCAACTCTCCCCAACTTAACAATTATTTAGCGATTCTTTTTCCGATATGCTTTTTTTACCTTTGTAGTATGGAGTTGGTAAACATTCATAGTCATTATATCAAGAACAGTCCAAACGAATGGGTGTTGCAAAACCTAGCTATTCAGGATGGTGTACCTACAGATTTTCCAATCTCCACTGGTTGGCATCCTTGGGATTTGCTTAAAATTTCTGAAGAAGATGCCAAATTAAAAATGGAGCAAAATTATCCAATGCCAAACGTTTTGGCTATTGGAGAATGTGGTTTAGATAAATTTATACCTATAGAAATTTCCAAGCAATTAGAAGTTTTAGCATGGCATGTAGAATGGTCAGAAGCATTGCAAAAGCCCTTAATACTTCATTTGGTTGGCTACTATGAAGAGTTCATTTCTCTAAAAAGAAAGTTTCAACCTAAGCAGCCTTGGCTGGTGCATGGATTTCAAAAAAAGGATGCATTGGCAAAGCAACTTACCAATGCAGGTTGTATTTTGTCGTTTGGAAAGCCATTGATGCAAAAAGATTCTTTAAAAAATGTACTTTTGCTGCAGAAAAATCAATTATTTTTCTTTGAGACCGACATGCAAACTGATGTTTCCATCCTTCAGTTATATGAGGAAGGAGCTAAAATTTTAGGGGTTTCGTTAGAAAAGCTAGTAGATATTATACAAGAAAACAAGAAACAATTTTTTAATCTTTAACATCCGATGACAACTGTACCTAAATGGCAAGAAAGAGCTGGTTTATTGTTTAAAGAAAGTGGCATTGAAAAATTAAAAAAAGCCAAAGTATTGGTAGTAGGATTGGGTGGTGTTGGCTCCTTTGCTGCAGAATTTTTAGCCAGAGCAGGAGTAGGACATTTGACCATAGTAGATGGAGATGTGGTAGATATTACCAACATCAATCGACAATTACAAGCTTTGCATTCAACTATTGGGATGAGTAAAGTAGCATTGATGGCAAATCGCTTGCAAGACATCAATCCGGAGTTAGAAATTGTAAAAGTTCAAGAGTTTTTGAGTCCGGAAAGAGCCTATGAGTTGGTTACAGATGAATTTGATTATGTATTGGATTGTATTGATAGTATTACACCAAAATTAAATTTAATCAAAGCTGCAAAATTCAAAAAAGTTCCTATCATTTCTAACATGGGAGCAGGGGGTAAGGGAGATCCAACCAAAGTTATGGTAAAAGATATTAGCAAAACCACCTATTGTCCGTTGGCTAAAAACATCCGTAAACGCTTGCGTTCTGAAGGAATTAGAGGTGGAGTAAAAGTGGTTTTTTCTACCGAAGTCCCTGATGAAAGCAGCATCAAACTAACCGATGGTTCCAACTTTAAAAAATCGTTTTACGGCACCAACAGTTGGATGCCTTGTTTGTTTGGCTTGCATGCAGCACAAACTGCGGTTCAAAATTTACTTAAAAAATAATTTACTTCTCGAAATCTACGCTTCATGCAGTTATCTGTCGTTATTCTCAATTACAATGTCCGATATTTTTTAGAGGTTTGTTTGTATAGTGTGCAAAAAGCTTTAGAAGGTTTGGATGCAGAGATTATTGTAGTGGATAATGCCAGCAAAGATGGCTCGGCAAAAATGATTAAAAAGAAATTTCCGGAAGTTATTTTTGTAGAAAACTCTGAAAACGTTGGATTTCCGAGAGGGAATAACCAAGGAGTTGCTTTGGCAAAAGGGGAATATGTGTGTGTTTTAAATCCGGATACCATCGTTTCAAAAGATACTTTTGTAAAGCTGCTCGACTTTGCAGAGTCAAAATTTAACCTCGGAATTGTTGGATGTAAATTGATTGATGGCACCGGAAAGTTTTTACCTGAAAGCAAGAGAGGCATCCCAACACCTTGGGTAGCATTGACAAAAATATTAGGGCTTTACCAATGGTTTCCAACATCCAAATCGTTTAACCAATACTATGCCATGCATGTAAAAGAGAACCAAACCCATCCGGTGGATGTTTTGGTTGGGGCATTTATGTTGATAAAACGAAGTTTGTACCAAAAAATGGGAGGTTTTGACGAAAAATGTTTTATGTATTCAGATGATATCGATTTAAGTTATCGCGTTTTGCAAAAAGGATACGAAAATTACTACATGCCATCTACCTTAGTGGTCCATTTTAAAGGAGAAAGTACTGTAAAGGATCGCAGCTATGTGATGCGATTTCAAGAAGCAATGGGGTATTTTTACCAAAAACATTTCAAACAGTTTTTCTTTTTCGGTTTTATCATGAAGATGATAGGTTGGGTGTTTAGTACATTTAAATGGTGGAAGTCAAAACAAAAGCCATTTGTTCCGGAGTTACACATTTTAATTACCAACAACGAAATGTTGGCCAAAAAAATGAAAAATAAAATGCAATTTTGTTTTGATGTTCGAAATTTACATAACTTCGATATGGCCAATTATTCCAAACAAAAAGTATTGTGTTGGATTGATTTAGAACATGAAGATACTTGTAAAATAATTACTTTTATGCATCAAAACCAACATGCCAATCTAAAATATCGATTGATAGAACCCAACCAACAATTTGTTATTGGGAGCGATAGCAAAGATAATTTAGGAGAAACCATCTTGTTGAGTTGATTATTTTTTTAAAAATAAATACCAAATACCGTTTTTAATTATTAATTTCGCAAACGATTGATTTTTTAAGCATATAATATTATCAATATGGCAAAATACGAATTAACCTTACCTAAAATGGGGGAAAGTGTTGCAGAAGCAACGATTACCAATTGGTTAAAACAAGTGGGTGACACCATTGCAGCAGATGAAGCAGTATTAGAAATTGCTACTGATAAGGTGGATAGTGAAGTCCCTTCGGAGGTTTCCGGAATTTTGGTAGAAGTTTTATTTCAAGTAAATGATGTGGTGCAAGTTGGTCAAACCATTGCCATTATTGAAACCGAAGGAGGAGTTTCAATTGATGCTACCCCTGCAGAAGTAAAAGCCATCGAAACACAAATAGAAAAGGCTGCACAAACCATTACTTCTGCTGTAGTTGAAGAAACGAGTACTTTAGATGTTTCGTCATCCGATCGTTTTTATTCTCCATTGGTGAAAAACATTGCCAAGCAAGAAGGAATTTCTGCATCAGAATTAGAGAAAATTGCCGGAACTGGTAAAGAAGGTCGTGTGACCAAAGAAGATATTTTAAATTATCTGAAAAATAGAGGAATTAAACCTACTGTTGCAGCACCGGTTACTCCAACCAAAGCAATTGCAAGCCCAACACCTGCTGTAAAAGCTGATCCAATTTCTGTAAATGGGCAAGACGAAATCATCGAAATGGATCGCATGCGTAAGATGATTTCTCACCACATGGTACAATCGGTACAAACTTCTGCACACGTACAATCGTTTATAGAAGTGGATGTGACCAATATTGTAAAATGGAGAGAAAGAGTAAAATCATCTTTTGAAAAGAGAGAAGGAGAGAAACTAACATTCACCCCAATTTTCATGGAAGCGGTTGCCAAGGCAATCAAAGATTTCCCGATGATCAATATTTCTGTAGAAGGTGATTTTATTATTAAAAAGAAAAATATTAATCTAGGAATGGCTGCTGCTTTGCCTAACGGTAATTTAATTGTTCCGGTAATTAAAAGTGCAGACCAATTGAACTTGGTAGGGATGACCAAACAAGTGAACGATTTGGCTTTTAGAGCAAAAAATAACCAATTAAAACCAGATGATATCCAAGGTGGCACCTATACGGTTACCAATGTTGGTACTTTTGGTAGCGTATTTGGTACTCCAATTATCAACCAACCTCAAGTTGCAATTTTAGCTTTGGGTGCCATTAGAAAAGTACCAGCAGTGATCGAAACTCCTGAAGGAGATTTCATTGGAATTCGTCATAAAATGTTTTTATCGCATAGTTATGACCACCGAGTGGTAGATGGTGCTTTGGGTGGAAGTTTTGTTAAAAGAGTGGCAGAGTACCTAGAAGGCTTTGACGTAAATAGAGAGTTTTAAAACTTCAACAAGTTCAAAAAAAACTGGTAAGAGAGGAAACTCCATACCAGTTTTTTCTTTAAAAACCCTCAAAAACTCCCAGGCCAAACAATGCAAAATCATATTTGGCAGGGTCGTTGGCATCGAGTCTTCGCAAAAAATCATCTAATTCGAGCACAGCTTTATGGTCGTTTTGTTTGCGTTGTAACAAGCCTAATTTTCTGGCCACGTTTCCGGAATGTACATCTAACGGACACGATAATTCGCTCATTGGAATAGATTTCCAAATTCCTAAATCCACCCCGGCTTGGTCTTTTCGACTCATCCATCTTAAATACATGTGTAATCTTTTACTTGCAGAACCCTTCCAAGGATCAGACAGGTGTTTGTGGACCCTAACAGGGGGATTCATTTCTAAAAAATAGGTTTTTAAATAATGAATAGCATCATGTAAATTATTTCCATTGCGATGTTTTGCTACAATAGCTTCCAAACCTCCATGGTTTTGGTAAATATGTTGCAATCCCAATAAAAAATAATGTAAATCCGTTTGTTGAAATGTACGATGAATTACCAAAGGCAATTGTTCTATTTGAGTTTGGTGGTAATTCATTACAAAATCATACGGACTATTTCCCAGATGCAACATCAATTGATGGGCACTTTTTAAAATCATTTTACGGTTTCCCCATGCAATTGTGGCAGTTAAAAAGCCAGCAATTTCTTGGTCCTCTTTTACAGAATAAGCATGCACCATTTGAATTGGATCTGTTTCAATAAACTTTGGCTGGTTGTACATTGCCACTTTTTCATCCAAAAATTCTTTCAAGCTTAAAAAGTCCATATTAGCAAGAGGATATAATTATTTCAATCACAAAAATAGAAGTATTCATTGGGATATATGGCATGGTAAAATCCATAAAAAGCTATTTTTGCAAGTAAGTTTACTTCTGTTTTTCCGATTACATTTTTTATATTTGCATGCAAACCTAACAACAACTTTATGGAATATCTCGATTTTGAGTTGCCTATCAAAGAATTAGAGGATCAGTTAGACAAATGTCAGATTATCGGTCAGGAATCTAATGTAGACGTTTCTGCTACATGCAAGCAGATTGAAAAGAAATTAGAAGAAACCAAGAAAAATATTTATAAAAACCTCACTGCTTGGCAAAGGGTGCAATTGTCGCGTCATCCAAGCAGGCCTTACACCATGGACCACATTCGTGCCTTGTGTGGAGATACTTTTTTAGAACTTTTCGGGGATAGAAGTTTTAAAGACGACAAAGCGATGGTAGGTGGATTGGGTAAGATTGACGGACAATCGTTTATGATTATAGGTCAACAAAAAGGGTTCAACACCAAAACCCGTCAGTACCGTAATTTCGGGATGGCAAATCCGGAAGGGTACAGAAAAGCTTTGCGATTGATGAAGATGGCTGAGAAATTCGGAATCCCTGTATTAACTTTACTAGATACTCCTGGTGCTTACCCAGGTTTAGAAGCAGAAGAGCGTGGACAAGGAGAAGCGATTGCACGAAACATTTTTGAAATGATACGCTTAAAAGTTCCAATTATTACGGTGGTGGTAGGAGAAGGAGCTTCGGGTGGTGCTTTAGGAATTGGCGTTGGTGACAGAGTATACATGTTGGAGAATACCTGGTATTCGGTAATTTCACCAGAATCGTGTTCGTCTATTTTATGGAGAAGTTGGGAGTACAAAGAGCAAGCTGCAGAAGCCTTAAAATTGACTTCATACGACATGAAAAAACTAAAATTGATTGACGAAATCATCCCAGAACCACTTGGTGGAGCTCACTATGACAGAGCTACTACTTTTAAAACGGTACAACAATACATCATGAAAGGTTTTAATGAATTAAAAATGCTTTCAGAAACCGAGTTGGTAGAACAACGTATGGATAAATACAGCAAAATGGGAGAGTTTAAAGAGTAACTCTTTAAAATGTAAACTATAAATGAGCACTGCATAAGCGGTGTTTTTTTTTAGTCTAAAAATGGAAAAAAATTATCCACAACACTTACCAACAAAATTCAAAATTTATTTTTGAAGCATTCGTGTAAATTTCACATAATTGACCTTTTATTTCCTATTGGATTAAATACCAATTGTCATAATCGTAAAAAAAATAGGTTATGAACATTTTTGATGGTTTTATTAACAAATCCAACGCAAAACTACTTAAAAACACATTCGTTTTTTGGCTAAATTAGCAACATGGAACAAGTGAATATCAACCCAATTAAAATAGGGAAATCTAATTTAATTTCTCTCGAAAAAGGCAAGTTGCCACCACAAGCAGTAGACTTGGAAGAAGCCGTTTTAGGTGCCATGATGATTGATAGAAAAGGTTTAGACGAGGTAATCGACATCCTTAGTCCGGAAGCTTTTTACAAAGAACAGCACCAACACATTTTTGAAGCTATTTTAGAACTTTTCAAAGCTTCTGAACCTATCGACTTATTAACTGTATCGGCTAGGTTGCGAAAAAATGCAAAGTTAGACTTAGTGGGTGGAGATTTTTATTTGATCCAACTCACCCAAAAAGTATCTTCTTCTGCACATATCGAGTACCATTCTCGCATCATCTTACAAAAGTTTATTCAACGTAGTTTGATTAAAATTTCTTCAGAAATTATTGAAGATTGTTACGACGAATCTTCGGATGTTTTTGATTTGTTAGACAGTGCAGAATCTAAATTATATGAAGTTACCCAAGGTAACATTAAAAAAGGCTCCGAAACTGCACAAAGCTTGGTGTACCAAGCCAAAAGACGTATCCAAGAAATTGGAAATAAAGAAGGCTTGAGCGGTGTTCCTACCGGTTTTAAATTGTTAGACGGACTAACCTCCGGGTGGCAGCCAAGTGATTTGGTTATCATAGCAGCTCGTCCGGGTATGGGTAAAACAGCATTTGTATTGTCTATGGCTCGAAACATGGCCATCGATTTTAACATGCCGGTTGCATTGTTTTCTTTGGAGATGTCGTCTGTACAGTTAATCACTCGTTTGATATCCTCCGAAACCGGATTGAGTTCTGAAAAATTAAGAACCGGAAAACTAGCCAACCACGAATGGGAACAGCTAAATGTTAAAGTCAAAAATTTAGAAAAAGCTCCCATTTATATTGACGATACCCCATCGCTTTCTATTTTCGATTTGCGAGCCAAAGCCAGAAGGTTGCATTCGCAGTATGGCATTCGCATCATGATTATCGACTACTTGCAATTAATGACAGCCGGAAGCAATAGCAAAGGAGTAGGGAATAGAGAGCAAGAAATTTCTACTATTTCCAGAAACTTAAAAGCATTGGCAAAGGAATTAGAAATTCCTGTAATTGCCTTGTCACAGTTATCTCGTCAGGTGGAAACACGGGGTTCCAGTAAGCGTCCTTTGTTATCGGACTTAAGGGAATCTGGAGCAATTGAACAAGATGCGGATATTGTATCGTTTATTTATCGTCCGGAGTACTACAAAATTGATTATTGGGATGATGACGATCAAGGAAGTACCAAAGGCGAGGCAGAATTTATTGTGGCAAAACACCGTAACGGTGGTTTAGACAATATTCGATTGAAATTTGTAAACGAATTAGGTAAATTTGATAACCTAGATAGTGCTTTTAATATTGGAGAGTTTTCTTCAAAAATGAATATGGACGACATGCCTTTTGTCACCAAAACACCAATTACTCCTACAGATGCTTTTGGTGAGGATGTATTGCCATCTAAAGCAAGCGAAGACGAAGACGATGATTTTTTATTTTAATGTAATATGCTAGAAATTGCACTCACTTTTGTTTTTTTATTGGTTGGAATCTTTATTGGGAAATTAATTTTTGGCAACCAAAACCAAAATGCCTTGGCTGCAAAAGACCAAGAAATTGCCTTTACCAAAGAGCAATGGCAAAAAGATTTGAAACAAATCCAAGCATTGCAAAACCAATTGGAAGCTTCGAACCAAAGCAATACCAACTTTCAAATTCAATTGGCAACCAAAACCAAGGTAGAGGAAGGACTTTTACAAAAGCTAGCCGAACAAAAACAAGAAGTAGAACAATTACAAGAAAAGTTTACAAAAGAATTTGAAATTTTAGCCCAAAAGATTTTAGAAGAAAAGTCGCAGAAATTTAGTGCCCAAAACAAAGAGCAAATCCAAACTATATTGGAGCCTGTGCATAATAAAATCGTTCAGTTTGAAAAGAAAGTAGAGGAAACCCACAAAGAAAGCATAGGTCAGCACAGTGCCCTTCGTCAGCAAATTATGGATTTAAAATTGATGAACGAGCAAATTTCTAAAGAAGCATTGAACCTTACCAAAGCTTTAAAGGGAGATACCAAAATGCAAGGAAATTGGGGAGAAATGATTTTAGAAAGAGTCTTGGAAAAATCAGGCTTGGAAAAAGGAAGAGAGTACGAAGTACAAACCAGCTACCAAAACCAAGACGGACAACGAGTGCAACCAGATGTGATCATACATTTACCGGATAAAAAACAATTGATTGTTGATTCTAAAGTTTCCTTGGTAGCTTACGAAAAGTGGGTGAATGAAGCTGACGAAAATGCCAAAGAAATTTTGTTAAAAGAACACATTGGTTCCATCAAACGTCATGTGGATCAGTTGAGCAGCAAAAATTACCAATCTATTCCCGGTTTGCAAACTCCGGACTTTGTTTTGTTGTTTATTCCTATCGAAGCGGCTTTTGCCATCGCTTTAAATTTTGATAATTCTTTGTACAACAAAGCTTTTGAGCAAAATATTGTAATTGTAACTCCAACCACTTTATTGGCAACTTTGCGAACCATCAACTCCATGTGGACCAACCAAAAGCAACAAGAAAATGCTTTAGAAATTGCTCGTTTGGCAGGTTCGATGTACGATAAGTTTGAAGGTTTGGTGCAAGACTTGATGCAAGTTGGTAAAAGAATTCAAGAAGCCGACACTGCTTACAAAGCCTCGATGAACAAATTGGTAGAGGGAAGAGGTAATGTGATTAATACCATCGAGAAAATTAAAAAAATGGGAGCCAAAGCTACCAAGTCATTGCCTGATAAGTTGATCAATAGAGCTTCGGAAGAAGAATTAGATAATTAGTGATTAGTGAAAAGTGATTAGTGAAAAGTGATTAGTGAAAAGTGATTAGTGAAAAGTGATTAGTGAA
>CAZAHJ010000027.1:0-24419 GCA_964485115.1 uncultured Flavobacterium sp. | reverse complement strand
ATTAACTGTGTATATCTTTGGAGGATGGTTTAATCTAAAAATCAATTTAAATGAAATACATGAATTGGATTCTATTGCATCCAAAAGTATCGTAATGTTAACCTATAAGATTAAATGAAGAATTTTAGTTTTTGTGCAAAAAAATATGGAACATTTTAGCATTTAATCTCTTTTTAAATGTATCCTCTAAAAAATGAGAAAGCCCTTATAACAAGGGCTTTTTGATGTGATCGCGATAGGATTCGAACCTATGACCTACTGCTTAGAAGGCAGTTGCTCTATCCAGCTGAGCTACGCGACCTTAGTTTGCAAAAAAAAATCAACAACAAAAACCAATTAATGAATTATGATGTTGATTGTCGGGGTGGCAGGATTCGAACCTGCGGCCTCCTGCTCCCAAAGCAGGCGCGATAACCGGGCTACGCTACACCCCGAAAATTATGTGCGGAGAGACAGGGATTCGAACCCTGGCATCGGTTACCCGATGACAGATTAGCAATCTGCTCCGTTACCACTCCGGCACCTCTCCTGTGAAATAAAGTAAGAACTTATATTTTTGAGACTGCAAATTTATAGGAATCCTATTCACATTACAAACTTTTACTCTACTTTTTTTTGAAAATTGTTTAACTTTTCTTCAATGATTTCATTATCAAAAGTCTAGATGCTATATATTTTAAAATTTAAACAAATACTACCACTCTTTTGTAGGTACTTTATATCACTAACAAACCAATATAGATTGTAAAAGTTTTGAAAAACACATAAAAAAAGTAGTGTTTTTTGTAAATTCGCAAAAATATAAACGTTTTATTTACAAACCTTATGAACCATAAAGTTGTTATTGTTTCTGTAGCAAGAACTCCTATCGGAAGTTTCTTAGGAAGTTTATCTACCATTCCTGCCCCTCAATTAGGTGCGATTGCTATCAAAGGAGCTTTAGAAAAAATCAATTTAAATCCTGCCTTGATTGACGAAGTGCTGATGGGACAAGTAGTACAAGCTGGTGTTGGTCAAGCTCCTGCTCGTCAAGCAGCTTTATTAGCCGGACTTCCAAACACTGTACCATGTACCACCGTAAATAAAGTTTGTGCTTCTGGAATGAAAGCTGTAATGCAAGGTGCGCAAGCAATTGCAAATGGAGATGCCCAAATTATCGTTGCTGGTGGTATGGAAAACATGAGTATGATTCCACATTATGCACACCTAAGAAATGGTGTTAAATTTGGTCCAACCACGTTAATTGATGGTTTACAAATTGACGGTTTAACCGATGCATACGACCAAAATGCGATGGGAGTTTGTGCAGATTTATGTGCCAAAGAATACCAAGTTTCTCGAGAAGAACAAGACGCATTTGCAATTGCTTCTTATGAAAAGAGTGCCAAAGCTTGGGCTGATGGAAAATTCAATGACGAAGTTGTTCCGGTTGCAGTGCCTCAACGCAGAGGAGAGCCAATCATGGTAAACATTGACGAAGAATTTACGAATGTGAAATTAGATAAAATTCCATCTTTAAATCCGGTTTTTACCAAAGACGGAACCGTAACTGCGGCAAATGCCTCTACCATTAATGATGGTGCTGGAGCAGTGGTATTGATGAGCGAAAGCAAAGCAAAAGAACTTGGTTTAGAAATATTAGCCTACATAGATGGTTTTGCAGATGCAGCACATGAACCAAAATGGTTTACTACTGCACCAGCTAAAGCTTTACCTAAAGCTTTAAACAAAGCTGGCATCACTTTAGATCAAGTAGATTATTTTGAATTTAACGAAGCCTTTTCTGTTGTTGGTATAGCCAATACAAAAATATTAGGAATAAACCCAGATAAAGTGAATATGAATGGAGGAGCTGTTTCACTTGGTCATCCGCTAGGTTGTTCTGGAGTAAGAATTATCATTACACTTATCCATGTTTTAAAACAAAACCAAGGAAAAATTGGTGCAGCTGCTATTTGTAATGGTGGTGGTGGTGCTTCTGCAATAGTAATTAGCAGATAATATGATTATGTTCGGAATTTGTATTTTATCTATTGTTCCTGTTAGAAAAGAGCCTTCTGATGCAAGTGAAATGGTAACCCAACTTTTGTTTGGAGACACCTTTCGAATTTTGGAGGCAACCAAAAAATGGATTCGAATACAAATTACATTTGACCAATATGAAGGTTGGATTGATCGAAAACAATACCAAGAAATATCTGCCTTTGATTTTGATGCTTTACAAAGTTCAGAAGCCATTTACAATGCAGAATATATTGATTTTGTTAGCAACGCTAGTCACACTACCATCCCAATTCCGATTGGTGCAGAAGTAGGTTGGCTACAAATGCCAAACTTGAATACCAAAGATTGGAATTTTGACGGAAATAAAATTGTAGGTGTAAATAACAAATCGCATTTAGTAAAAATTGCCATGCAATACCTCAACGCTCCTTATTTATGGGGAGGTAAGACTCCATTTGGAATAGATTGCTCTGGTTTTACACAAATGGTATACAAAATCAATGGTTATTCGTTATTTAGAGATGCTTCACAGCAAGCAAACCAGGGAGAAGCCTTAAGTTTTATTGAAGAAAGTGAACCTGGAGATTTGGCTTTTTTTGACAACGAAGAAGGAAAAATCATCCATGTAGGGATTTTGTTGCAAGACAACTATATCATACATGCATCCGGACAAGTTCGTATAGATCGCTTAGATCATTTAGGTATTTTTAACCAAGAAACCAATCGTCATACCCACCGCCTTCGAGTGATTAAAAAATTGATATAAAAAAAGGGAGGTTTTTAACCTCCCTTTAAATTTCCATTTTTTTGATTAGTTTTTCAACTTGGCTTTAGCTTCTTTGTATTTATCTGTCATATCTAATGCAGTATAAACCCCCATTAAAGTTTTAATAGCATCCTCATTACTTGACTCTAATTCCACATATTTTTCTAAATATGGCAAAGCTGATTTATAAATGTCTTCACGAACTTTTTTCAATTCGTTGTATTTCTTGTTATCAGCAGCACTATTTCCTAAGTTATTCATTTCATCTACTACCTTTTTTTCACCATCTAATTTAGCTACTGCTAAATTTAAATAAGCATTCGCATATTTAGGATTAATTTCTATCGCTTTTGCATAATGCTTTTCTGCTTCTCCCAACTCCCCAGAATTTGCAGAAATTACTCCTAAATTGTAGAATAAATCTGCATCATTTGGATTATTTGCTAATATTGAACTGATAATACTTTTATACGTGGTATAATCTTTTAACTCTAAATACATATTGGCTTCAGTAATCAATAAACTTGTATCGTTAGGATTGGCTTGTTTTGCTTCTTTAAAAGCTTCTTTAGCTTTATCTAATTCCTTGTTTTGCAAATAAATCAATGCAATGTTTCTTACAATTTCACCTCTTTTAGAATCTGATTTACCATTTCTTGGCTTTTCGTGTGTTTTGGCTTGCTGAACGCTAATGTTTCTAATGGCTTCACTTTCAAAAGGCTCTTCTTTACCGGTTTCTTTGCTGATTGCGAAATACGTTTTTTTGATGTCAGAAAATCCCATTTGCTTTAATTGAATAAAATATTCCAATGCTTTATTCATATTATTATCACCAATAGCAAATTGAGCAGCGTAATATAAAAAAGAAGTGTCTTTTGGACTTAAAGTGTATGCCTTGTGAATTTTGATTTCGGCATCTTTATAGTTTTTTGCATTTTGATCAGAAACAGCACCATTTACCAATTCGCCTTTTAACTGTTCTTTTAAATCTTTAGCTTGGGTAACATATTTCATTTTCCCCATTGCTTTCTCAGTATTTTCTAAAGATTCTAAAGCTTCTGCAGCTGCTACCAAATTGTTAGTTCTGTTAAAGTTTTTAGTTGCTAATGATAGCTTTGCTTCCAATTTATAAAAATAAAATTGAGCTTTAAAATCTTCTGTAGCATTGGCTACACTTGCTTCGGCTGCACTTATGGCATTTTCTATTTCTTGTGGGTTTCCTCCTTTAATAGACTTTTGTAAATTTTTAATTTCGTCTTTTTGGGCTACTACAAAAGTGCCAGCTAGAAGGAATAATAAACTTAAAAATCTTGTTTTCATTGTATCGTGTTTTCTATTTATAATGTGTACAAATTTATTGGAAATGTAATTTAAATGTGTTAATTAACTTCAAACATTAAGTTTTGTTTACTCATCAGAATTTTCTTCAATTGTTGGTGTATCATTTACAAAATCTTCCCCATTTACTTCTTCAAAATCAACATCTTCTGCCTCTTCTTCTCTCATTACTTTGGTAACTGCAGCAATAGAATCATTTTCCTTAATATTAATAAGTCGAACTCCTTGCGTAGCTCTTCCCATCACACGTAAGTCAGAAACTTCCATTCGTATGGTTAAACCAGATTTGTTAATAATCATCAAATCATCTGCATCCGTTACATTAATCACGGCCACAAGGTTTCCAGTTTTCTCGGTAATATTTAAAGTTTTTACCCCTTTACCCCCTCGGTTTGTAATTCTGTAATCTTCTAAGGAGGAACGCTTTCCATATCCTTTTTCAGAAACTACGAGTATTTCACTTGTCATGTCGTTTACAGAAACCATACCAATTACCTCATCTTTCTCATTGGCTAAAGTGATTCCTCTCACTCCGGAAGCACTTCTTCCCATTGGCCTAGTTTTACTTTCTTCAAAACGAACCAATTTACCTGAACGAACTGCCACCAAAATTTGAGAGGAACCATTGGTTAGCTTTGCTTCTAACAATTCGTCATCCTCACGAATGGTAATAGCATTAATTCCGTTTTGACGTGGACGAGAATATTGCTCTAATAAGGTCTTTTTCACGATTCCTTTTTTGGTAGCCATAATCACATAATGTGAATTGATGTATTCCTCGTCTTTTAAGTCTTTCGTACAGATAAAGGCTTTTACTTTATCGTCATTTTCAATATTGATCAAGTTTTGAATTGCTCTTCCTTTGCTGGTTTTGTTTCCTTCCGGAATTTCGTACACACGCATCCAGAAACATTTCCCTTTTTGGGTAAAGAACAACATGTACTGGTGGTTGGTAGCTACAAACAAATGCTCCAAGAAATCTTGGTCTCTCGTTGCTACTCCTTTTTGACCTACGCCACCTCTGTTTTGGGTTTTGTACTCTGATAAAGGTGTTCTTTTTACATACCCTGCATGCGAAATAGTAATCACTACATTTTCGTCTGCAATCAAATCTTCAATGCTCATATCGCCTCCAGAGAACTCAATTTGAGATCTTCTTTCGTCACCGAATTTATCTCTCACTTCAGCCAATTCCTCCTTAATCACATTCATTCGCATTTCTTTGCTTGCCAATAATTCTTTCAAATAGGCAATCAACTTCATTACTTCTTCGTATTCTGCTCTTAGCTTGTCTTGTTCCAGACCGGTTAACTGACGAAGTCTCATTTCTACAATCGCTCTTGCTTGAATTTCACTCAAACTAAAACGATCTATTAATTTCTGACGAGCCTCTTCCCCATCTTTCGATCCACGAATTAATTTGATTACCTCATCAATGTTATCTGATGCAATAATCAAACCTTCTAAAATATGTGCTCTTTCTTCTGCTTTGCGTAAATCAAACTGAGCTCTTCTGGTGACTACTTCATGACGATGCTCCACGAAATAATGGATCAAGTCTTTCAAATTCAACATTTGTGGTCTTCCGTTTACCAATGCAATGTTGTTTACCGAAAAAGAAGATTGTAACGCTGTATATTTAAAAAGAGAGTTTAACACGATGTTTGGAACTGCATCTCTTTTCAATTCATACACAATACGCATTCCGTTTCTATCGGACTCATCTCGGATATTGTAAATACCTTCTAATTTCTTTTCGTTTACCAAGTCGGCAGTTTTTTTGATCATTTCTGCTTTATTAACTTGGTATGGAATTTCAGTTACTACAATAGCTTCTCTTCCGTTAACTTCTTCAAAATTGGCTTTTCCTCTCAATACAATTCTTCCTCTACCGGTTTTAAAAGCCTCTCTTACCCCTTCGTATCCGTAAATAATACCTGCTGTAGGGAAATCGGGAGCTTTTACATGCTCCATTAATTCTTCGATAGAAATATCGTTGTTATCAATGTAAGCCAAAGTACCATTGACTACTTCTGTTAAGTTATGTGGTGGCATGTTGGTTGCCATACCCACTGCAATACCAGAAGCACCATTCACCAATAAGTTTGGGATTTTAGTTGGTAAAACCGTTGGCTCTTGTAGGGTATCGTCAAAGTTTAATTGAAAATCTACGGTTTCTTTCTCGATGTCAGCCAACATTTCCTCAGAAATCTTTTGCATTCTGGCTTCCGTATAACGCATCGCAGCCGGACTATCGCCATCCACCGAACCAAAGTTCCCTTGTCCGTCTACCAACAAATAACGCAAACTCCACTCTTGGGCCATACGAACCATGGCATCATATACCGAGCTATCTCCGTGCGGGTGGTATTTCCCTAATACTTCCCCAACAATTCTCGCTGATTTTTTGTGTGCTCTGTTGGCCATTACACCCAACTCGTACATTCCGTATAAAACTCTTCGGTGTACTGGTTTCATTCCGTCACGAACATCCGGAAGTGCTCTGGAAACAATTACTGACATCGAATAATCGATGTAAGCAGATTTCATTTCATCTTCAATATTGATCGGAATTAACTTAGTTCCATCACTCATATCTCTTGGTCTATTATTTAATTATACAAACACGCTAAAATATCACTTTTAAATGAACTACTCAAAACAATTGACTTCTTTTCGAAAGAAATTATTAACAAAATGTATGAATAATTTTTTACCGGAAGTCCTTACATTTGTTAGGATAATGGTTAATTTTAACTTTGAGATATCTTGGTGCGATTTTTGACACCTCTCTTTGAAAACTAGCAATTTGATTTTATGGATGATAATTTTTCCCCTAGAGTTAAAGATGTGATTTCTTTCAGCAAAGAAGAAGCTTTGCGATTGGGACATGATTTTATAGGTACAGAACATTTGATGTTGGGAATTCTTCGCGAAGGCCAAGGCAAAGCGGTAGATATTTTACACCAGTTGGATATTGATTTGGACTATTTACGCAGAAATGTAGAAAAATTGAGTCCTTCCAATCCTGATAGGGTTGAAACCAACGAAAAAAAGAATTTACACTTAACCCGTCAAGCGGAAAGAGCTTTAAAAACTACCTTTTTAGAGGCCAAAGTATTTCAAAGCTCTACCATTAGTACAGCCCATTTGTTGTTGTGCATTTTAAGAAATGAAAACGACCCAACTACCAAGCTGTTAAACAAACTAAAAATTGATTACGATACTGCAAAAGAACAATATATGAACATGATTCCTAACAATAGTAATGAAGAGGATTATTACAGAAATACCCCCAAATCAGAATCTTTCCACGAAGAAGGAGGTTCTGATGATGGCATGAAAGAAGGCAATTTAAACCAACCTTCCAAAACCAACAAAAAGTCTAAAACACCTGTTTTAGATAATTTTGGAAGAGACCTAACCGAAATGGCAGAATTAGGAAAATTAGATCCAGTGGTTGGTCGTGAAAAGGAGATTGAACGTGTTTCTCAAATTTTAAGTCGTAGAAAAAAGAACAATCCGTTGTTGATTGGAGAGCCTGGAGTTGGAAAATCAGCCATTGCAGAAGGTTTGGCTTTGCGAATTGTTCAAAAAAAGGTTTCCAGAATTTTATTTGGCAAACGTGTGGTAACTCTTGACCTTGCAAGCTTGGTTGCAGGCACCAAATATCGCGGCCAATTTGAAGAAAGAATGAAAGCCGTGATGAATGAATTGGAGAAAAATGACGACATTATTCTGTTTATAGATGAAATCCACACCATAGTTGGTGCAGGTGGAGCAACCGGTTCGTTAGATGCATCTAACATGTTTAAACCTGCTTTGGCAAGAGGAGAAATTCAATGTATTGGTGCTACTACTTTAGACGAATATCGTCAGTACATTGAAAAAGATGGTGCATTGGAAAGACGTTTTCAAAAAATCATTGTAGAACCAACAACGGTGGAAGAAACTATTCAAATTTTGAATAATATCAAAGGAAAATATGAAGACCACCACAATGTGATTTTTACTCCCGAAGCAATTGAAGCTTGTGTGAAATTAACAAGTAGATACATGACCGATCGATTTTTACCAGACAAGGCAATTGATGCCTTAGATGAAGCCGGATCGAGAGTGCATATCACCAACATCGAAGTTCCTAAACAAATTTTAGATTTAGAGAAAAAGTTGGAAGAAGTTCGTGATTTAAAAACCTCGGTGGTAAAAAAGCAGAAGTACGAAGAGGCTGCCAAATTGCGTGATGACGAAAAACAAATAGAAAAAGAATTGGCCATTGCCCAAGAACAATGGGAAGAAGAATCAAAAAATAATCGCATAACTGTAACAGAAGAAAATGTGGCAGATGTGGTGTCGATGATGACAGGAATTCCGGTGAATAAAATTGCACAAACGGAAATGAACAAACTGTCAAAATTAACGGATATTTTAGAAAACAAAGTAATCGGACAAAAAGAGGCAGTTCAAAAAATATCGAGAGCTATTCAACGAAATAGAGCTGGTTTAAAAGATCCAAATCGTCCGATTGGTTCGTTTATTTTCCTCGGACAAACCGGGGTTGGAAAAACACAATTAGCGAAAGTATTGGCCAAAGAATTATTCGATTCTGAAGAAGCGTTGATTCGAATAGATATGAGCGAATACATGGAGAAATTCTCCATCTCAAGATTGATCGGTGCACCTCCAGGTTATGTGGGTTATGAAGAAGGCGGACAACTCACTGAGAAAGTACGAAGAAAACCTTATGCGGTGGTGTTGTTAGACGAAATTGAAAAAGCCCACCCGGATGTATTCAACATGTTATTGCAAGTGTTAGACGATGGTTATTTGACCGATAGTTTGGGAAGAAAAATTGATTTCAGAAACTCTATTATTATCATGACCTCTAACGTTGGTGCAAGACAATTGAAAGATTTTGGTTCCGGAGTTGGTTTTGGCACTGCTGCCAAAGTGGCACAAGCAGATGAACATGCCAAAGGTGTGGTTGAAAATGCCTTGAAAAAAACCTTTGCTCCAGAGTTTTTGAACAGAATAGACGATGTAATCGTATTCAATGCATTAGAAAAAGAGCATATAGATCAAATCATTCAAATTGAATTAAATAAGCTTTTGGCCCGAATTAAAGATTTGGGTTATGAATTGGTAATTTCAGATGCTGCAAGAGATTTTATTGCAGAAAAAGGTTTTGACAAACAGTTTGGAGCCAGACCTTTAAAAAGAGCCATCCAAA
The DNA here is from genome assembly GCA_964485115.1 of uncultured Flavobacterium sp. Taxonomy (GTDB): domain Bacteria; phylum Bacteroidota; class Bacteroidia; order Flavobacteriales; family Flavobacteriaceae; genus Flavobacterium. The sequence continues at coordinate 15,081 of CAZAHJ010000027.1, read as the reverse complement.
AATATGTAGAAGATGCCATGGCGGAAGAAATTGTGAACTCCAAATTAGAAGAAGGTGATCAAATTCATTTGGACTTTACCGAAGGTCAATCGGAATTAACCATCTCCATTCATAAAATGGAGAAACAGTAATTCTAAAGTTTACCCATAAAAAAACCAACTAAAAAGTTGGTTTTTTTGTTTTATTAAGATGCTGCCCCCAACACATAGAGATGCTGAACCAATCCCGAAGTTTTAGGACAGCATAAACAGACAACTGTGGAAAATATTTTAATCATTTAGTTAATCCTCTACCCTAGCCAATATTTTAAACAACTCTGCATTACTTTCTAAATAATCGTAGCGAACACGAATTTTCTGCAAATTGGCATTAATCAAACTATTCTCACGAGTATTGATTAAAAAGATGGAACTTTCTCCAAAAAAGAACAATCGCTCCTCAGATTCTAACATCGTTTGGTTGTCTTGTACCAAATCGTTTGCAATACGCAACTGCTTTTTTAACGAAACTACTTCTTGGTTTTGGTAATCAATTTTGTTTTTTAATTGTAACTGTTCTACATCCAATTGCCATTCGGCATCTTGTACTTTTAATTTGGCTAATTTATAGGCCCCTCTTTCTTTTCTTAAAAACAACGGAAAGGTAAAGTTTGCTCCAATTTTGTAGTTATTGGTATTCCATTGGTCCATCAAAACCGGTTCGGAAATATAGTTGTATTGCAAATCTAAACGAGGTTTTAGCATGTCTCCTTTCAATCTTCTATCCACCTTTAAAATATCCACTTTATTTTGCATGGCAATTATTTTTGGGTGTTGGGGAATGTTGACATTTAAACTGCTATCACCAGCTATAATGACATTGATTAGCGTTTGCTCTTCGGTGTTTTCCGGCACTAAATTATCCTGCAACTCTAACGGAATATCGTTTTCTAACCATAAAAAGTTAGAAAGTTCTAAAGTAGCTTTGCGAAATTTTAGAAAGGATTGTTCCATAGATAATTCTCTATTTCGCAAAATAATTTTTGTCTCTACACTGTCAATAGCTGGCCTATCTCCTGCTTGAATAAGGTCTTTGATTCCTTTAAAACGTACTTCTGCATTTTTCAGAAAAAAATCATATACTTCTACTTCTTGAAAAGTTCTTTGCCAATCCAAATAAGCCACCATGGCATCGTATAAAATTGCTGCAATTTCTAAATCTCTTTCTGCCTTGGTTTGGTTGGCAAAAAATTTTGCTTTTCGCAAATCAGCCATCCTTTTGTTGATAAACAATCCTTGTCCGATTGGCACTTGAATTCCTAAAGTAGCCAATCCAGCATTAGGAACTGTATTTTCCGGATTCAAATACACTCCATCCATTTTGTCAAAAGCCGCTTTGATTTCCACCCCATACCATGTCGGGATTTTAAAAGTGCTATTTAAAATATCAAAATATTCAGAATCTTTAAATCGCTTTTTTTGGTAATCTATTTCAATTTTAGGATCAAAACCACCTCGAGCTTGCATAATTTCTGCCTGTGCAGCAGTTAACTGCAAATTTGCTTGTTTTACCACCGGGTGAAACCTTTTTACAAAGCCCAAATACGTTTCTAATGTCAATACTTCGGTATTGGCAGGCAACGTGTTTTGTGCCATTAACCAATTTCCGGTTGTGGTGGAAATGAATATAGAAAATAGGATAACTAAATATCTCATATAAGTGCTTTGCATTATTTTTTATCAGCTTTGGCATCTTTGCCATTTGGTTGGTAAAAGTTTGGTGGGAACCCGTTTAGGTTTCGCCAAATTTCAAACCAAATAGGAACATTTTCCAATAAGGCAAATGTATTTGCTCCTGCTCCTATGCTCAATTCTTTTGGCCAAGGTTCTTCTTCCGGATCGGGTTCAATTAATACTCTGTATTTTCCATTTGAACTGATAAAGTTTTCCACAGCAAATATTCTTCCTCCAAAAGTACCATAACTCATATTTGGCCATCCGCTAAACACAATACTTGGCCAACCGTCAAACCAAATTCTGATTTTTTCTCCTTTATGGATTAATGGCAAATCAATTGGCTCCACATAAGTTTCTACTGCGATTTGGTATTTAGAAGGCATGATGCTAACAATAGCTGTTCCCTCTTTGATAGTTTCTCCTAAACCAGATTGCAATGCTCGGTTAACGTAACCACTTTGTGGAGCTTTGATGTAATACAACTCATTTCTGATTTTGTAGTTGTTGTATTGGTTTTCCAGTTTGTTTACTTGGGCATCCGTATCAAATTGAGAGCTCAAAGCACTCAATCGATCTGAATTTGCCTTGGCAATTTTATCGGCATATTCTGCTTGGATTCTGTTGATTTCTACTTTGGCATTAATTAATTCGTTTTTAGAACCTAAAAACTTGTTTTGTTGGGTAATGATTTTTGCTTCTGCATCTTGTAATTTCAATCGCTTGTCTTCTAAATCTGTGACAGGTTTTAAGCCTTCTTTGTTTAATTGCAAGGAACGATCGTATTGGGTTTGGGCAATTTTTAATTGGGTTCTTACCGCAACCAAATCCATACTATCGGATTTTACTTTTAATTGCGATTGCTCAATTTTATTACGTGCTTGTTCTAACTTTAATTTCTGTTCGGTTTGCAACGCTACAATTTGTCCGGCTAACGTAATTGCTTTATCAGCATAAGAAGTACCAGATAATTTTTTAGCATCTACCTGACGTTGGGTATTTTGCACCAAATTAGGATCCAAATAATCTTCTTTGATTTCCGAAATAAACAAAATGGTATCTCCTTTTTGTACATAATCTCCTTCGTTTACATACCATTTTTCTATTCTACCTGCAATGGCAGTGTGTATGGTTTGCGGACGTTCTTCTGGGGATAGAGTAGTTACAAATCCACTTCCGTGCACATTTTGGGTCCATGGTACAAACATAAATACCAAAACCAAAATTAAAAATCCAAAAAAAACTTTTTTCGTAGTGTATTTAATGTTGGTAGTTTCTAATTTTTTAAAGGTTTTGTATTTGTTAGAATCTATTCTACCAGTTACTTTGTTAGGTGAAATATTCAACATAATTACTTGTTTTTAATATCTGCTACTATGGTTCCTTTTTCTAAAATGATTTGTCGCTGCGATTTTTGCTTCCAATAACTATTTCTGGAGGTTACCAATAATGTCCAAGGATGTTTGGCATCGGTTAAATAATCGATAATTTCCATTTCTTGTTGGGTATCTAAATGGTCCATTGGTTCTTCTAAAATCAAAATTTTCGGATTTTTAATCAACACTCTAGCCAAGATAATTTTTTGTGCAACAGAGCTTGGTACCAATTTCCCATCCGGGAAAACTTGTGCATCTAAGCCATTTGGATGGGCTTTGATGAAATCTTTTAAATGTAAAAATTGTATCATTTCCTTCACTCTATCGTTACTAATCTCCGGATCATTTAAGGTAATATTTTCTAAAATTGTTCCATGAAACAATGCTTGTCCGGAAGTAACCATTCCTATTTGACAACGGTACGCATCTAAATTTAACTTTCGCAAACTATCGTCATTTACATAAAACAACCCCTTAGATGGCTGCATTAAACCTCCTATGATTCTAAGTAAAGTGGTTTTACCTGAGCCGTTTACTCCATCTATAAATATTTTTTCTCCAGGCTTCACGGTAAGATGGATGTTTTTGAGAATGTCTTCCTTGCTATCAGGAAATTTGAAAGCAATATTTTCTAACTCTAATTGAATTTTGAAGAAGCAATCTTTGGTTGGTTGGTGGATAAATTCCTCTTCCATTTCCAAATCGGTAACCAAACCAATTTTTTCGATGGAAGTTAATACATCATACAAAGTTTCAATTCCCAAAATGATTTTCTCCACCGAATTAATCACCAACAAAATGATAATTTCAGCTGCCACAAACTGTCCGATGTTCATTTGCTGATTAATTACTAAAAAACCTCCAACCAACAACAAACCAGCAGTTAAAATCACTTTAAAAGCAATCATTTGCTTGTATTGGTTTACCAACACTTTAAAATGACTTTCCCTGTGGTACAAATATTTATCGGTTAAATAATCATTTCGTTGTAATGCAAATTCATGCTTAGAGTTGTTTTTGAAGGTTACGTGGTTGTGTGCAATTTCTTGCAACCAATTGGCTACTTTATATTTAAATTTCGACTCTTTTAAGCTGGTTTCTAATCCTTTGTCAAAAGAAAATCTAAAAATCAAATACAATAAAATAAATAAAAAGAAACCGAATAAAATAAAAAATGGGTGGTATAAAGAGAGTAATATTAACCCGAAAATGATTTGCAAAAATGCACTAGAATAATCTAATATTAATTTTGAAACTCCTTTTTGGGTACCAATGGTATCAAAAAAGCGATTGGCTAACTCTGGTAAATGATCATTATAATAGGAGTGAAACTTGAATTTTGGAAAGCGATAAGCAAACTCAAATGAGGAACGGATAAATATTTTTTGTTGGATGTTTTCCGTAATCCTCAATTGTAAAATTTGAAGTATCCCCAAAAAGATAACCCCTATTACTACTACTAAAACCAGCACAATCCACGATAAACTCACTCTACCTCCTTGGATTAAATTGATAATTGATTGGATACCTAGGGGTAGCGATAAACTCACAAATCCGTAAAAAATAGAGTAGAACAAAATTTGGTACAAATCTTTTTTATCTAAACTAAGTAGTTTGATTAAACGCTTGAATGGTGTAATTTTTTCCTTCATTGGAGGTTATAGTTTTAAAACGTCAATAACTAATTTTTGGTAAAATTCAGTTGGTGCTGCACCCTTTTCACAATCCGTTAACGATGGGAAATGAAATCTAAAATAATGTTGTTGTAAACTTCCTTCGATAATTGCTGAGGATAAACTTTTTGCATGCAAATAATTTGAATTACATAGAAGAATGAGTTCTGTAAGACGATGATGAATCCTCTTATATAATTCAAAATAACCTTCCTTATTCTCAACATCTATCTCTTTAGTTAAATAAGACTTTGAAAACTCTGAAATCATGATTCTAAACAAAGCAGTTTCATCTACAAAAGCGAAACGAAAATCTTCTTTTACCTCTTGGGTAATTACCTCAATGGCTTTTAACAATTTGTCTTTTGGATTTGGCATGCTATTGGTTTCAAACACCAATTGGTATTCTTTCCAACCCCAAAACCAAGAACTTAAATACAACAATAACTTGTGTTTGTTTTCAAAATAACGATAAATTGAACTTTCATTTGATTCAATATGTTTCCCTAATTTTTTAAAAGTAAAACTTTCAAAACCTTGTTCATCAATTAATTCGATGCTTTTTTTAACGATGTTTTTTCCTAGTTCAGAAGACTCCGGGTCTTTTAAGAATAAATTCGAATGAATTTGAAATCTGAGATTGGTTAACAATTGTTTCATAATTGAAATAAAACAAACAAAATTAATAGTAAAACTATTAGTATTGAAAGTGTTTATGTTAATTTTAACAAGTTTTTTAACAATCAATCCTTTTTGTACGTATCATCATAAAAACATTTGCTTATGGGATTTGGAGGAAGTGTTGCAGGTGCCATCACTTTATTAAAAAACAACAAAACTTTGTTGGGCAACAGAAAAAGACAAAGCGAAATACGTAAAGAGTGGATACAGAAAGAAGCCAGAAAAGAGAGCAATGGCTTTACTTTTGACGAACTTGAATTTACCAAAGAAGCACAAAAAAAGATTGCCACCCAATTGGAAATTCGCAAAAAGGAAGAGCAAAAACTAATTGGAATTTCATTGGTGTTACTTGCCCTATTACTTATTTTGTTTTGGTTTATTTGGTAAGGATGTAAAACAGAAAAGCCACCCAAAGGTGGCTTTTCCAACCAATAAAACACATCAAGCAGTTGTTGCAATCTCCTTGATTTCGTGGAGCAATTTTTGCTCAATCTCATACGGAACCACATCATAATGATGAAATGCAGCTTCTATTTTAGCTCTACCTTGTGTTAACGATTTCACTTCTTTTAAAAAGTCCGTTTGATTTACTTCTGGAAAGGTAGCTTGGATCACGCTAAAATGCCCTTTGCTTTCCATGCCTTCCACTACTGCTCTGTAAGAAGATAATGTTCCCATAATGGTTCCGGTCATTTCTTCGGGAGTGGTAATTTTTAAAGCATTCCATGGCTCTAGCAATTGTGGTTTGGCTTGTAAAAAACACTCTTTAAAAGCCATCATCCCAGCAGTTTTAAAAGCCAAATCATTACTGTCAACCGCATGCATTTTACCATCTAAAACCATTACTCGTACATCTCTTACAAAACTTCCGGAAAGTGGTCCGTTTTCCATTTTTTCTAAAATGCCTTTTTGTATAGATGCGTGAAAACGTTGGTCAATAGCTCCTCCAACCACACAATTGTAATACATCAATTTCCCTCCCCATGGCAAAGTAATAGTGTCTTTTCCTCTGATTGGTACACCTGTTGGTTCGAACATATCTTCTTCCCATGGTTCAATTCGCATCAAAACCTCGGCAAATTGTCCGGCACCACCAGTTTGTTTTTTATGTCGATAGGTTGTTTCTGCTACTTGTCGAATAGTTTCACGATATGCAATTTTAGGTGGATAAAAAGCAACTTTTAAATTCCGATAATGCTCTAACTTCCATTGCAATACTTGCAAATGCAATTCACCCATGGCATGGATGATGGTTTGTTTTAACTCCGGTTGTACTTCAATTTTAACAGAAGCATCTTCCTCTGCCAATTGATGTAAAGCGTTGGCTAATTTGTCTTCTTCCCCTTTTACCAAACCTTCAACAGCTACCGAATAAATAGGAGTTGGATAAGAAATGGCTCTTAACTGTACCGGAAATTCTTTAGCATGTAACGTATTATTGGTGTGGGTGTTTTTTAATTTTTGTGTGGCTCCAATATCTCCAGCCACCAATTCGTTCACAGCTGTTTTTTTGTTGCCTTGCATTTCATATAATTGGGCAATTCGTTCCACTTGTCCGGTGTTTTCATTTACCAATTCATCTCCAACTTTTACTTTACCGGAGATTACTTTAAAGAAACTCAACTCTCCAACGTGTGCTTCTGATAAGGTTTTAAACACAAATAAAACCGTTGGCCCTTGATCTGTAGAGGTAATGGTATCTCCATTAACCGTTCTCTTTTTAGGTCTTTCAAATGCGGAAGGTGCGATATGGTCAATAAATCCCATCAATCTACCGGTACCCATGTTGTTTTTTGCAGAAACACAAAAAACAGGAAAAATTTCATGTTTTACCAAAGAAAGGTGCAATCCACTTTTCATTTGTTCTTCGGTTAGGGTGCCATTTTCAAAATATAACTCCATCAAATCTTCTTGATTTGCAGCAATGGTTTCCACCAAAATCCGATGTAACTCTTCTGCTTTTTCTTTTTCTGCATCAGGAATGGGTAATTTTTCCGGTTTTCCTCCATTAGCTGGGAATTGGTAATACACCATATGCAACACATCTACTATCCCGTTAAAGGTTGGTCCTTGGTTTACCGGATATTGCACTACAACCACTTGGTTACCAAAATGGTTTTTAGCTTCTGCTACTGTTTTATCAAAATCGGCTTGCTCATGATCGAGTTGGTTTACTGCTAAAATCAAAGGTAACTCAAAATCCTCAGCATATTGCCAAACGATATCGCTTAGCACTTCCACTCCCATTTTGGCATTGAGCAATAACAAACCGCAATCGGCTACTTTCATTGAAGCAACTATTTCTCCTGCCAAATCATCCGATCCGGGAGTATCGATAAAATTAATTTTGTACCCTCTCCATTTGGTATTGATGACTTTAGAAAAGAGTGTTTTTCCTTTTTCTTGTTCTATTTCGTTGGCATCACCAACCGTGTTATGGTCTTCTACAGTTCCCCTTCGAGAGAGGATACCAGATTCCCACAACATCGCTTCTAACAAGGTAGTTTTACCAGAGCCGGTATGTCCGAGTAAAGCAACATTTTTCACGTGTTGCATATCAAAAGTATCCATGATATGTGTTTTAAAGTTCTCTCAAATTTCTGAACTTTCACACACTTTTTAACTGATAAATATCAGGAATTCAGAATATTTCAAAAAAATTAATGGCAATTTGCTTCTGCTTGCACCATCAAATTTAAGTTGGATGGAGACACCAAAGGAATGTTGAGACCTAGGCCACGCAAAATGAAAAGACTAGCTAAAATGACCAATAAAACAGGTATCATTTTTTGGATTTTTTGTTGCATGTTGGCTGATAAAAATCCCGATATTAAGGTAATGCTGCTCATTACCGGAATGGTTCCGATGCCAAACAACACCATATATAAGATACTTTCTGAAGTACTTGACATGGTTAAAGCTCCAAACAAAGCCATGTAAACCAAGCCGCAAGGCAAAAAGCCATTAAAAACTCCTATACTAAAAAAGGCGTCGGTAGTTTTGCGTTTGAATTGTTTGCCCAAATTATTTTTTACCATATGAAACAACTTTCCTATAGGTTTTAATAAAGTAAATGCAAAGAGTTTTTTTTCAGGAATTAAAACCAAAACCAACATGATAATTCCGGCAATTAACGAAATTTGTTGTTGCATTCCGGCTATGACAAACCCTTTTCCCAACAGCCCAAAAATTAGTCCTAAGGAAGCATAACTACTTATCCTGCCTAAATGATATAAGATAATTTGAACTGTTTTTTTGGCTGGATTATCTCTTGTTACAGGCAACATTAAGGCAATAGGACCGCACATTCCCAAACAATGGAAACTACTTAATAGGCCAAAAAGGAGTGCGGTTAATAGCATTTTTTTAGTTCAAAGTTTCAGGTTCAAAGTTTCAGGTTGAGACGAATTTTTGCTTGTTTCCGTTCAGACATTTATCGTATCAATTGATGCTGGTCGTAGCATCAGCATTTAATGTATTATTTTGATTAATTGATACATTTTCAAATTGCAAATTAAAAATATATCGTTTCTTTTTTCAAATACGCTTTGCCTTGGTATTCAAAATCAATCATAATGTCCCAAAGACCGCCTACCAAAGAACTTTTAGGTATGAGCAAATGTGAATTAGTTAATGAAATGGTGATTTCAGAATCTAATTTTTGGTTAGACGGTCGGTAAAGGGACACTTTTCCTTTTATTTCAGTGGGGTTGAATTCTTCCGGGAATTGCACTTGAATGCCTTCTTCTACTTTTTTAATTACTACAGGACTTGGCAATAATTTTAAATTAGCTTCTTTGGCCATATTTTCATCTACAAACTTTTCTTGTTTGTAGTAGTCTTTTTCTACCAATTCATTGTCATAAGCACTATTGGTTTGTACTTTCATTACAAAGTACAATATGGAAGTCATAAACAATCCAAATGCTATTACTACTCCGGTTGCCCAATTAAATTTCATTTTTATTTTTTTTACCTCACCCCCAACCCCTCTCCAAGGGAGAGGGGAGAAAGTTTTTTATTAATTAATTTATTTAAATATTAAAAACGTATTTCTATCATTTCATTGCACTATAAAATTACCATCTAAAAACTTCTTGGCCCCATGAAGTTAGTGGTAGTGGTTTCTATTTTTTGGTCACCATTCCACACTTCCAACCAAATTTTGGTTTTATCGCCTTCTAAAAATTTTGGATGTATTTCAACAAACAAAGTTCCTTTGGCTAGTTTTTGCGCAGGTACTTGAATTTTATCTTTTCCTACCAAGATGATTTTACCTTCCGGAGCCACCAATTGAAAAGTCACCTCATTGTAATCTACATTAGTTTTGTTTATAATTTTGTAGGTGTATACATTACTTATCATATCCCCTTTGTGCTCAAACAATTGTCCGGGTAACCTCAACACGGTTGCCTCTACTTGTGTTCTTAAAAACAACATACCAATTAACACACTAAATAAAATAGTCAAAACTGCTGCATACCCTTTCATTCTTAAGGTAAACTCAAAAGGTTTCTTTTTGGCAATTTCATCTTCACTGGTATAACGAATCAAACCTTTAGGTAATCCAACACTTTCCATGATGGTATCACACTCATCTATACAAGCGGTACAATTCACACATTCTAATTGGGTTCCGTTTCTGATATCAATTCCGGTTGGACAAACATGTACACATTGTTTACAATCAATACAATCGCCTTTTCCGGTGGTACTTCTGTCTTCTCTTTTATTGAATTTTGCTCGTCCTAATTCTTTTTCTCCTCTCACATAGTCATAAGCAACTACAATAGATTTGTTGTCCAACAACACCCCTTGTAATCTGCCATACGGGCATGCAATGATGCAAACTTGCTCTCTGAACCAAGCAAAAATGAAATAAAAAACTGCAGTAAAAATTAGTAATGCCACAAAAGTACCCGAATGTTGAACGGGACCTTCGGTTATCATTCTTATCAATTGATCGCTACTTACTAAATAAGCAGTAAACACATTGGCAATGACAAACGAAATCACAAAAAACAAAAACCATTTGGTAAGTCGTTTTCTCCATTTTTCGGCATTCCATGCTTGTTTGTCAAGCCGTATTTGGGTACCTCTGTCGCCATCTATCCAGTATTCGATTCTTCTAAAAACCATTTCCATAAAAATAGTTTGCGGACACAACCAACCGCAAAATATTCTTCCGAAAGCTACTGTAAACAATGCCAATCCAACGATACCCACAATCATAGAAATCACAAATAAGTGAAAATCTTGTGGCCAAAACGGAAAACTAAAAATATTGAAACGACGTTCTAATACATTAAACATCAAAAACTGATTCCCATTGATTTTAATGAATGGAGCTGCCAACAAAAACACCAATAAAGCATAGCTAAGCATTTTACGCTTTTCGTAAAAGTATCCTCTAGGTATTTTAGGATATACCCAAACCCTTTTGCCTTGCTGATCGATAGTTGAGATAGAATCTCTAAAGTTATCGTTGTGATTTGGTTGGTTCATCTTTTTGGTAGATAAAATGTCCCCTATTTTTGGATAGGGGACTAGTTTATTATGGTTGAACAGTATCTTTCACTGCTTCTGTAGTTTCGGCAGAAGTAATTTCTTCTACCCACAAATCTCCTTCAGCTGCTTTTGCTCCTGCAGGGTTAGTTCCTTTTAAAGACAAAACATAACTTGCTATTTTTTGAATATCTGCTGGCTTGATGGTAGCTTTCCAAGGCACCATCCCTTTTCCTTCTCTACCACCTTCCATAATGGTGTTGAATACATTTTTGATGCCACCTCCTAAAATCCAATGGTCATCCGTTAAGTTTGGCCCAATACCTCCACCACCATCTGCTCTGTGACATGCTGCACAACTTGACTCATACAATGCCTTTCCTTTGGCTAAATCTGCTGCATCTGTAATTAACACTACATTGTCCACATTGGTAACATCTGGAGCAGTGGTTTTATATTTGGCAACTTCAGCTTGAGCAATTGCCATTTCGGTGGCAAACTCACTATCTTGATTATACTCTTTTACTAAGTGAAAACGAACTATATAAACCACACCAAAAAAAATGGTAGCATAAAACAAATACACCCACCACGGAGGTAACACGTTGTCTAACTCTTTAATTCCATCGTAATCATGGTCTAACAATACATCTTTTTCCTCTTCAATTTCTTTTGCTTTGGTTAATTTCTGCATCCAATTTTGGAACCAAGTACTTTCAGTAAACGAAATAGATTGGGCTTCTTCTAATTGTTTGCGTTGTTCGTCTGTTAACAAATGGTAGGTTACTTTGTCTACTGCACTTACCACAATTTCGATGGCAACCAATAAAAACAAGAAGACACCTAGAAACAAAGCTACCATTGGGTATTCTACAAAAGCTGGTTTTTCTCCAGAGTCAATAAAATATTCCATGGCTGCAAGTACCACTGCAAAAATCAGCGGGACTCTAACATAGGATGGCATTAATTTTTTCATATGTATAAGGTTTTGTTTTCTTCAGGAAGCATGCTTCCTGAAGAAAAACTAGTTAGTCATTAAAAGGTAAATTACTTAATTCGTTGATGGTTTCTTTTTTGTACGTAAATGCATATATGCCGTAGGCAATGAATATCGTAAAAAAGATAGACAATGAGATGATGGGGTAAATTTCCACATCTGCAATGGTTTCTAAATTGTGTTTCACAAACTTTAGCATGGCATATTATTTTAAAGAAAGTTCGTTTTTATGTGCTTTCATGTCCATTCCTAAACGTTGTAAATAAGCAATTAACGCAGTAATTTCTCGGTCTTTCATTGGAACAAACTGTTCCCCATGGGCTTTTTTACTTTCTTCATAAGCTGTAACAAAATCGGGGTCAGCACTTAAATTCTTTTCAATTTGAGCCGATTGCTCTTCGATACTTTTACGTGCATTGGCAATTTCCTCAGCCGTATAAGGCACTCCTAATTTAACCATGACTTCCATTTTCTTTTCAATCAAACTATGGTCCATGGCTTTGTTGTCAAACAACCATTTGTACCCCGGCATGATAGAACCTGGTGAAGTGCTTTGCGGATCCCACATGTGGTTGAAATGCCAATTGTCATTATACTTCCCTCCTAATCTTTGCAAATCCGGACCTGTTCGTTTGGAACCCCAAAGAAATGGATGGTCGTAAACATATTCTCCAGAACGTGAGTAATTTTTATTTTGTGGATCATAACGTTCCACTTCGCTTCGGAACGGACGAACCATTTGAGAGTGACAATTGTTACATCCTTCTCTAATATAAATATCTCTTCCTTGTAATTCCAATGGGGTATAAGGTTTTACCGATGCGATGGTTTCTACATTAGATTCTACTACAATCATTGGTACTATTTGAACGATACCTCCTATGGCTACAGCAATAGTAGTAAGCACGGTAAACAAAACTGGTTTTCTTTCTAACCATCCATGCCAAGACTCCCCTTTTAATTGTTTGCCGCTAATCACAGCCAAAGCTGGTGCTTCTGCCAACTCGTCTTGTACAGTAGCTCCTTTTCTTACAGTTAAAACGATGTTATATACCAACACTAAAATTCCGATAAAGTAAAAGGTTCCTCCAATCGCTCTCATCCAATACATTGGCATGATTTGGGTTACTGTTTCTAGGAAGTTTCCATAAACCAAAGTTCCATCAGGATTAAATTGTTTCCACATAGATGCTTGGGTGAATCCTGCTACGTACATTGGAACCACGTATAAAATAATACCTAGAGTTCCAATCCAAAAATGGAAATTAGCCAAACTTGTAGAAAATAAGGTTGTTTTGGTCATACGTGGAATCAACCAATAGATAATACCAAAAGTCATGAAACCATTCCAAGCCAAAGCTCCAACGTGAACGTGAGCAACAATCCAGTCGGTAAAGTGGGCTATGGCATTTATATTTTTCAATGACAACATTGGTCCTTCAAAGGTGGCCATCCCATATCCGGTAATACCAACCACAAAGAATTTAAGTACCGGATCTACACGAACTTTATCCCAAACACCTCTTAGAGTTAACAAACCGTTGATCATCCCTCCCCAAGATGGAGCAATTAACATTACCGAGAATACTACTCCTAAATTTTGAGCCCAATCAGGTAGGGTAGAATACAATAAATGGTGCGGACCTGCCCAGATATAGATAAAAATTAACGACCAAAAGTGGATGATGGACAATCGATAAGAATATACTGGTCGGTTTGCAACTTTAGGCACAAAATAATACATCAATCCTAGGAATGGAGTAGTTAAGAAAAATGCCACAGCATTGTGGCCATACCACCACTGCACCAAAGCATCCTGCACTCCAGCGTACACCGAATAACTTTTAGTCCATGAAACTGGCAACTCCAAGCTATTAAAAATGTGTAATAACGCAACTGCAACAAACGTTGCAATGTAAAACCAAATTGCCACATAAATATGTCGCTCTCTTCTTTTAATAATGGTTCCAATCATGTTGATACCAAAAACTACCCAAACTAAAGCAATAGCAATGTCAAAAGGCCATTCTAATTCTGCATATTCTTTAGAAGTAGTAATTCCCAAAGGTAATGTAATGGCAGCTCCAACGATAATTAATTGCCAGCCCCAAAAATTGATTTGCGATAACACATCGCTAAACATTCGGGTTTTCAGCAAACGTTGCATAGAATAATAAACCCCAGCAAAAATAGCGTTTCCTACAAATGCAAAAATTACTGCATTGGTATGCAATGGTCTAAGTCTTCCGTAACTAAGCCACGAAATGCCATCGGTTAAATTTGGAAACAAATAAAGAAAGGCAACAGTGAGCCCCACCAACATCCCCACTACTCCAAATAAAATAGAAGCATAAAGGAAGTTCCTTACAATTTTGTTGTCGTAATAAAATTGTTGATTCTCCATAATTATAATTGATTTTGATCGATTGTTTTTTCTATTTCAGCAGATTCTTTTTTCAGTTCGTTATCAAATAACATACGAACAGAAGGGGTATAATCATCATCATATTGGCCAGATTTGATGGCTTGAATAAAAGCCCACAAAAACAATAAGGCCACAAAAATGCTTACAGAAATTAAAATGTATATAACGCTCATACCTTAAGAATACGTTAACAAAAGTAATTAGTAGCTATTTTTCAAAACATGACATTTGTCAGTTGCTTTCATTTTGTTTAAAAATTTTCCATGAATAGTAATTTGTCATCAAGGTCACCAAACTCACAATGGTTATCGTACTTAATGGCATAATGATGGCTGCTACTAATGGTGATAGGGTTCCTGCCAAAGCAAAGCTCAAACCAACCACATTATACAATAACGAAACCGTAAAACTTGTATAAATAGTCTTCATGGCTTTTTTGGCATAGCGAAGTAGTGCAGGGAGCTCTTCAAATTTAGAGGCATCTACAATGGCATCGCAAGCTGGAGAAAATACGTTTACATCTTCCGAAATGGCAATCCCCACATTGCTTTGTGCCAATGCTCCGGCATCATTCAAACCGTCTCCTATCATCAAAACGTTTTCTGTTTGTTGCCACTCTTTGATTTTCTCCAATTTTTGTTCTGGTTTTTGGTTAAAACACATGGGAGTATTTGGTGGAAGAAAAGATGTTAAGGCAACTTTTTCTCCTTCA
>CAZAHJ010000026.1:0-24508 GCA_964485115.1 uncultured Flavobacterium sp. | reverse complement strand
AAAAACAAGCTGAAAATATGAGCTTTTTAATCAAAGCGTTGTTGATAGCTTTGGGGGGAATTGTTTTAATCTTGGTTGCTCAATTTAACTCCGTTTCCAAACCAATCATTATCATGGTTTCGGTATTGTTGAGTTTTGGTGGTGTATTTTTTGGGATGGTATTCTTTAAAAACGATTTTGTAATTATCATGACCATGATGGGAATTATTTCGTTAGCCGGAATTGTGGTAAACAATGCCATTGTTTTGATTGATTATACCCAATTATTAATAGACCGAAGATTGGCCAAAAAAGGATTAGACGAAAATGTATTGCTAAGTCAAAACGAATACAAAAAAGCCATTATCATCGGTGGAGCATCTCGTTTACGTCCGGTATTATTAACTGCAATTACAACCGTTTTAGGTTTAATTCCGTTAGCAATCGGATTAAACATCGATTTCTTTGGCTTGTTTATCAACTACAACCCTAATATTTATTTGGGTGGTGACAACGTTATTTTTTGGGGACCATTGGCAAAAACTGTAATTTATGGTTTAATTTTTGCCACTTTCCTTACCTTAATCATCGTGCCTTGTATGTTTTTTTTGTTGCACAAAGGAAAAATTAAAGTAAAAACCAAAAAGAGAAAAAAATTAGACCCAATAATGGAATAATTTCACAAAAACCGACTTTTACAAGTCGGTTTTTTTTTATCTTCGGACAGCTTCAATAATGGTCATCTCATGAAGAAATTTTTCTTGCTACTATTTATACTTGCTTTATTTGGTTGTACTTCAGACACAAAAACGTTTGAAAATGAAATACTCTACATTTCATTACCCAAATGGGTGCAACCAACCAAGGAGTTAAACCCAAATGCTCCTTACCAATGGTGGAATACCAAAAAAAAGTTATATTTAATACTTAATTCAGAAAGCAAACAAGTAGTTCATGATATTTTGCAAGAAACAGAGGGATTTACAGCTGATTTTGATGGAAATTGTGCCTATTTAAAAAAAGATTTTAAAGAACTTTTTATTACCACCAACATTACCGAAAAAGAGGGAAAGTTACACGGAAACAACTTTCAAAGTATGCAATTACATGCTCTTTTACATGAATACAAATTTTATTACTCGGTAACTTATGTAGAAACTTCAGACAGATATTATCAATTGGTAATTTGGACAGATTTAGATCAAAAAGCAACCTACGAAAATCTCATCCAACAAATTTCAACTTCTTTAAAAATAAAAAAGCCCTGAAAAACAGAGCTTTTAAAACATTTGTTTGTTTGGAATATTATCTGTCCGCTTGCACAATTTGTGAAGAAGACCATTTTTTAATTTGAGCAACTCTATTGTCGGTAAAATCAACTTCATTTAAATCTTTTCCAACCCAGAACATCCATTTTCCAACTTTTTCCCCATTTACAAATTGTCCCATTGCAGTTTTATTTCCTTCTGCATCAAACGAAACCCACTGACCGTGTGGTTTGGCATCTTTATAAAATCCTGTCTGACTTACCTGACCATTATCGTGATAAAAAGTAGACTTTACCATCTGACCAACCACCTCGTGCTTTGGTTCTGTTTGCTGAGCAAACGCAACCATTCCGAACACAAACAACGAAAATACCAACAACTTTTTCATCTCTTATTTTTTTAATGTTTAACAATTACATTACAAATATAAACATTATTTTACACTAATCTTACTTTCGCTTAACAATTTGGTAACATTAGTTAAAAACTTAACATTGGGGATTGTTATACAACTGATAATCAAATAAATAAAAAAACCTCCGAATGGAGGTTTTTCATTATAAGTGTAAATGCAACTACATCATTTGTAACAACATCGGCTTTAATTGTGGGCTAGATGGCCTTGGTGCATTCGGGTCAACAATGTTTCCATCCGGACCAACCAAAATAAATCTTGGGATTCCTTGGATCCCATAATCTTTTACAATACTGGCATTCCAATCGCCTTCTGCAAATAATTGTACACCACCCAATTGTTGGTCAACAATCATTTTTTTCCACTTTTCGTAATCTTTTTTGGCATCAATAGAAACACTTAAAAACACAATATTTTTTCCTTCCATTTCGTGCTCTAACTTTTTCAAATGAGGGATTTCGGCTCTACAAGGAGCACACCAAGTTGCCCAAATGTCAATATACACATACTTTCCTTTAAAATCAGCCATACTTGATTTTCCACCTTTGTAATTTTCATAACTAAATGTAGGTGCAGGCTTTCCTTTTAATTTCAACATTTCTTGGTTGCTGTCATACTGCATTTGTATCATTTGGTGCTCTTGCTGCATCATTTGCATAACCATAGTTTTAAAACTTTCTGACAAGCCAGGTCTTTCTAACAAAGCCAAATCATTCTTCTTTTTTTGTTCAAAATACTTGGTAAATGCTTCTTTATCAGAATTCTCAAAATAAGCCATCAATTCTCCATCAGAATTTCCTTTATCTGCCAAAACCTTATTTTCTGCACTACCCTTTCCAGAATACGAAAGTTTTTCATCAAATTCATTGGCATCAGTATTCATAACAATATCAAAACCATTTTCTAAATACATCAAGGTATAATCTTGGGCTCCATCAAAAAACTGGTGCAAACCGTTGGTAATTTCCAATTCTTGTTCAAAAACACCTTGGGCATTTACCGGAATCATTTTACGATAGGTTCTGCTAGCAATATAAACAGTATCAGATTTTCGATTTTTAATTTCAATTTTAATTTTTAGCTTTTCTTGAGCCATCATTGGCAAACTAAATAATACAGCCAAAAAGGCAAGGAATAAATTTTTCATATGGTAAAGATTAGTGTTGTGAAAGTTCAAATGTAATCAATTTGCTTTTGAGTTGCACATACCATACCAAAATATTGAACTGTTACAAAATATCTATTAAAACAATTAAAATCCGTTGAGGTACATTGAATAAATATGGGTAAAAAAAACTAATTTTGTAATGCTAAAACACGCAATATTATGTACAGAAGTCACACTTGTGGAGAATTAAATGAAACACATATAAACCAGACCGTTACATTAGCAGGCTGGGTTCAAAAAGTAAGAGACAAAGGTTTTATGATTTGGGTAGATATACGTGACAGATACGGCATTACCCAATTGATTTTTGATGCAGAACGTACCGAAGCATCTGTAATGGAATTAGCCAAAACTTTAGGAAGAGAGTTTGTAATCCAAGCTACCGGTAAGGTGATTGAGCGTGAAGCCAAAAACAACAACATGTTTACCGGAAGTATCGAAATTTTGGTAGAAGATTTGAAATTATTGAATGCTTCTTTGGTCCCACCTTTTACCATTGAAGATTCTACTGATGGTGGAGAAGATTTACGCATGAAATATCGCTATTTGGATATCCGAAGAAATCCGGTAAAAAACAGCTTGTTGTTTCGGCATCAAGTAACCATGGCGGTGAGAAATTATTTATCTGCCGAAGGTTTTTGCGAAATTGAAACTCCTTATTTGATCAAATCAACACCTGAGGGAGCAAGAGATTTTGTGGTTCCTAGCAGAATGAATCCAGGACAGTTTTACGCATTGCCACAATCGCCACAAACCTTTAAACAATTGTTGATGGTGGGTGGTATGGATAAATACTTTCAAATTGTAAAGTGTTTTAGAGACGAAGATTTAAGAGCCGATCGTCAACCCGAGTTTACACAAATTGATTGCGAAATGGCTTTTGTGGAACAGGAAGATATTTTAAACACTTTTGAAGGATTGACTCGTCATTTATTGAAAGTAATCAAAGGTGTGGATGTAGAAAGTTTCCCGAGAATGACTTTTGAAGAAGCCATGAAAACTTACGGAAACGACAAGCCAGACATTCGTTTCGGAATGAAATTTTGCGAAATAACCGATTTCCCTGAGGGCTTTCCGGTTTTTGATACCGCAGAATTGGTGGTAGGAATCAACGTTGAAGGCTGTGCAAATTACACCAGAAAACAGCTTGATGAACTTACCGAATGGGTAAAACGACCACAAATTGGTGCTACTGGCTTGGTTTATGTAAGATATTACGAAGATGGTACTCTGAAATCTTCTATAGATAAATTTTATACAGAAGATGTTTTAAATGGTTGGGCAAAACAAATGCAAGCAAAACCTGGAGATTTAATCTTAATTTTATCAGGAAAAGCCGACAAAACCCGTTCGCAATTAAGTGCCTTACGAATGGAATTAGGCAATCGAATAGGATTGCGTAAACCTGATGAATTTGCTCCTCTTTGGGTGGTAGATTTTCCGTTATTAGAATGGGATGAAGAAAGCCAACGTTACCATGCCATGCACCATCCTTTTACCTCTCCAAAACCTGAGGATATTGATTTGTTAGAATTCAACCCTGGTGCAGTAAGAGCCAATGCTTATGACATGGTATTAAATGGCAATGAAATTGGAGGTGGTTCGATACGTATTTTTGACAAAGCTTTGCAAAGTCGTATGTTTGATTTGTTGGGCTTTACCAAAGAACAAGCAGAATACCAATTTGGATTTTTAATGAATGCTTTTCAGTTTGGTGCTCCACCTCATGGTGGTTTGGCTTTTGGTTTAGATCGTTTGGTTGCTATTTTAGGTGGGCAAGAAACCATTAGAGATTTTATTGCATTCCCGAAAAACAATTCTGGAAGAGATGTGATGATTGATGCTCCATCGGTAATAGATGAGACACAATTAAATGAATTACACATCCAATTAAAATCATAAATTCATGATTTGGGTAATAAGAATTTTGTTTGTTGTTGTGCTTGGATTTATTTGCTATGGCTGGTGGTTAAATGGCTTAGATTCTAACGATGGAGATAAATTTGTAGGGATTGGAGTTTTATTGATGAGTTTGGTATTTATGCCTGTTTTTTTGTTTCATAGGTATAAAAACAAGAAACTAAGCGACTATACCTTTAAATTTGATGAAAAAACAATCAAAAAACCTGAAAATCAATAATTTTTTTTAAAAAAAAACCATAAAAAATATTTGGTATTGTTTATTAGCATACCTTTGGCCATTATTAATTTTTTTTAATTCATTATGAGTACAGGTACTGTAAAATTTTTCAATGAGTCTAAAGGCTATGGTTTCATTACTGATGAAGCAACTGGAAAAGACATCTTTGTTCACGCAACTGGAATTAAGTCTGAGACTTTAAAAGAAGGTGACCGTGTTTCTTACGAAGAGCAAGACGGAAGAAAAGGTAAAGTAGCTGCCCAAGTGGTAGTGATCGACTAATATATCAGCAGATTATTTAGATTACCGAATGGCTAGTAAACGTCTCCATAATTGGAGACGTTTTTTTATGTTCAAATTTTCAATTTGGCCATCATTTTTTTCCAACGATATTTTCGGATAAACCTTTCTTGGGATTTGTTCACCATTTTTGGTTTTCTAGCTAACCACGATTGCAAAAATCCTTGTAAATAAGCAATCAAAAAACGAACACTTTTTTTCTTCCAAGCCAACTTTAAAGAAGCAATGCAAGTAATCCAAAAACCATATCCAATGGCATAAAAAGCTTCCCCTTGTTTTTTAGCTGCATTTGGGGCATAATTGGCTCCTGTTGGTTTTAAATGTTTTACTTGTAACGAGACATCCGTTACTACTTTCCAACCATAAAATTTACATAGTAGCTCATCCAAAGTGTCCCATCCCATTTGAGGTTGCAAACCTCCAATTTGATTAAAAGCTTCCTTGCGATAAGCTTTTAAAGCACCTCTGATATGGTCTTGGTTTGTAAGGCTTTCTAAAACCCAATTTCCTTCTTTCTCAATGTAACAAAAGCCACCTGCCATACCAATGTTGGCATCTGATTGAAAATGATTTAATATCGTTTCAAAATAATTAGCCGGAAAAATTAAGTCTGCATCTATTTTGGCTATCACATCCAATGTTACCTCTGCAATGGTATGCCATCCTTGGTTAAAAGCATGAATTACCTTACTACCTGGTTGATGATTAGCGGCTGACTTTTTATGCACTAATGATATAAATGGATAAATATCTACAAAAGTTTGTACGATTTTTTCTGTATGATCGGTTGAGTTATCATTCACCACCACAATTTTTGTTGGTAAAACCGTTTGCTCTACCAAAGACTGTAGTGTGAATGCAATGAATTTTTCTTCATTATAAGTTGGAATAACTATTGCATAATTCATCCAACAAATTTTTTTAATTGGAGTTGACTTTTTTGGCAAATACCAAATAATACCTAGGAGTAAACCAACGCAATAAAGGCCTAATGCCAAACTTTTTTACCGGATGGGTAAAAGTTTTGCTATCTACAATTTCAAAACCTGCTTTTTGTAACAACCAATCTAATTGCCAGGTTTCAAATTCGTGATAATGTCTGTCCCACGAATCGGTTTTGCTTTGGTAAGCTTTGGAAAACCACAATTGCAATGGCACCGATATAAACACTTTATCTGCTTGCACATTTTTTAAGATGGTATATGGGTTTAGCAAGTGTTCTACAATTTCAAATGCAGTAACTACTTGGTAAGATGCTTTATTAAGTACTGAACAATCGTCATCTAAATCTTCTCCGTTGGTATTGATTACCTCAAAACCTATTTCTTTCATTAAATGAGATAATGGATTAGGTACACCCAAATCAAGAATTACCTCATTGGTTGAGAGATGTTTTTGTAAAAAATCTAACGTTATTTGAAAGCGTTTTTGCGGATAGGTTTTTTCGTACATGCCAAAATTAATAGGAACCAAAAGTACAACAATTCCGATAGCTTTACAATTGGTATGCAACCGCATTGATATGCATCCCGGCACCTACAGAAGCAAACAATACATAATCTCCCGGATGTAATTCATGTGGAGACAAATGTCCGTTTAAAATCATGTAAAACAAAGTAGGAACAGTTGCAACACTGGAGTTTCCGAGTGTTTGGATATTCATTGGCATGATATTTTCCGGTGCTTTTTGTTGGTATAATTTGTAAAAACGTTGCACAATTGCCTCATCCATTTTTTCATTGGCTTGATGGATCAAAATTTTACTGATTTTCCCCACTGGCAAGCCGGTTTTATCCCAACAAGCTTTCATGGCAGCAGGTACTTTAGATAAAGCAAATTCATAAATTTTCCTGCCATGCATTTTAATATACCGCTCTTTCTCACCTTTTTCTTTTTTATTGCTTGGTCCAAAAAACAAATAACCTGCTTCTTCTACTGCATAAGTGGCAGTTTGATGGGCTAAAAATCCGCCTTGTTCTTCCGTAACTGCCAATACTGTTGCTCCAGCTCCATCAGAAAAAATCATACTATCTCTGTCGTGCATATCCAAAACTCTTGACAAAGCTTCTGCACCAATTACCAAACATTTTTTGGCCATCCCTGCTTGCATAAATGCTTTGGCTTGGATGAGACCTTCTACCCAGCCAGGACATCCGAATAAAATATCATAAGCCACACAATTTGGATTCTGAATGCCTAATTTTTGCTTAACTCTACACGCCAAGCCAGGCAAAATATCCGATTGGATGGTATCTTTTTTAACATCTCCAAAATTATGTGCTACAATAATGTAATCTAACTCTTCTCCTGAAATTCCGGCATTTTCAATTGCTTCTTTTGCTGCTAAATATGCAATATCTGAAGTTTGCATTTCATCAGGTAAATACCTGCGTTCATATATGCCGGTAATTTCCAAAAACTTCTGTGCAATAACCTCATTACTGTGAGGAAAAACCTCGCCATCTTCCGTATAAAACTCGTGTTGAGAAAAATCTTGGTTTGAGATTTTTTGGGGTGGAATATAACAACCGTTACCAATGATTTTATAGTACATAATATAAAAGCTAAAGTGCAAAATTAACAAACACTTTAGCTTTATGTAACGAACAATTAATAAAGTGTTTCACTTTTACATAAAAAAACTAATTTTTATGTTAAATAAAGAAATAATCAAAAATACCACTCTTTTATTATGAAATTTGCATTGAAACTTCTAATAATAGTAATTGTGTTCCTTCTTGTACTTGAAATGTTACTTCATTGGCACCTACAATTCCAATGGCATCTCTTTGAGTAAGAACTTGGTTGTTAATGGTAGTAGCTCCTTGAACTACCATCACATACAAACCATTGTTTACATCTTTCCATGTGTAAGAAACTTCAAGCGTTTGGTTAAATTTGCCTAAATGAAACCAAGCATTTTGATGGATCCAAACCCCATCATCCTCAGGATTAGGAGAAAGAATTTGTTGCCATTGATTAAACAAATCAGGTTGATGGATTGATAATTGTTGGTAGCGTGGTGTTACGTTTTGTTTGTTTGGGAACAACCATATTTGAAACAATTTGGTTTGTTTGGCTGCATTCGGATTAAACTCACTGTGCTGGATACCGGTACCTGCACTCATTACTTGGATTTCTCCATGTTTAATAACAGATTGGTTGCCCATACTGTCTTTATGAGCCAAATCACCTTCTAACGGTATCGTGATAATTTCCATATTATCGTGCGGGTGGGTACCAAACCCCATGCCAGGAGCAATGGTATCGTCATTCAACACACGCAAAACACCAAAGTTTACTTTTTCCGGGTGGTACCAATTGGCAAAACTAAAACTGTGGTACGCATTTAACCATCCGTGGTTGGCATGGCCACGTTCGTTAGCTGGATATAATATTGTTTTCATGATAGTTTATGTATTAAAATTTGTTTGACAAAATTAAGTCGAGAAAATCAAACCATCACTTAATGTAGATTAAGAAGATAAACTATTGATTGCGTAATAATTTCGCTTTCATTTTACTAAAAAACTCAGGAGTAACCCCAATATAAGATGCCAAATGTTTTTGAGCTACTCTATGAATTAAGGTTGGATATTTAATACACATTTTTTCAAATCGTTCTTCGGCAGGTAAACTTAAGTTATCCAATAATCTTTCTTGATGGGCCACTAAAGAATTCTCAGCTAAAATTCTGAAAAAACGTTCCAACTTTGGTAATTTTTGGTACAGAACCTCTTGACTATCTTTGATTAATATTACCAATGTAGCATCTTCTAAAACCTCTATAAATAAGTTACCTGGCTTTTGGGAAATATAGCTATACATATCTACCATCCACCAACCTTCGCATGCAAAATGTAAAATTTGTTCGTGGATGTTATCTTTTACACTAAAACTTCGCAATACTCCCGATAAAACAAAATACGTTTGGTTGGAAACGGTTCCAGCTTGTTGCAAAATGGTTTTGGCTGAATAGCTTTTTATCTCAACTACAGAATGAACCAATTGTTGCTCTTCCAAAGAAAGAGGGACATATTTTTGTATGTTTTGAAAAAGTAATTCCATTACATAAAAAAAGTCCATAGCTGGACTTTTATATTTTTTAGCTTACCGCTTCTTTGATTCTTTTCAAGGCTTTTATTAACAAATCATCACTAGTAGCATAGGAAAAGCGAATACAATTCGGATTTCCAAAGGCATCTCCGGTAACGGTTGCTACATTGGCTTCTGATAGTAAAAACATCGAAAAATCGTTGGCGTCTTGGATGAGTTTTCCTTTTAATGTTTTTCCGAAATAATAGGAAACATCTGGAAAAACATAAAAAGCACCTTCTGGAACATTTAATTTGAATCCTGGAATATCTTTTACCAATCCAACTACCAAATCTCTTCGGTTTTTAAATGCTTGCACCATGTTGTTTAATACATCAGGAGATGTATCTACAGCTGCAATGGTAGCTCTTTGCGCAATAGAGTTGGCTCCACTAGTCACTTGCCCTTGAATTTTAGTACAAGCCTTTGCAATAAACTCAGGTGCTCCGATATATCCGATTCTCCAGCCAGTCATGGCAAAAGCTTTTGCAACACCATTTACGGTAATGGTTCTGTCAAACATTTCTTCAATAGAACCTATACTACAAAAAGTACCTGAAAAGTTGATGTGTTCGTAAATTTCATCGGCAACCACATATACATTTGGATGCTGTAAAATTACTTTTGATAAATCTTCCAATTCCTCTCTACTATATACGGACCCACTCGGATTGCAAGGAGAACTATACCAAATCATTTTGGTTTTTGGAGTTATTGCATGTTGCAATTGTTCCGGTGTAATTTTAAAATTGGTTTCCACTGAAGTAGGAACAACCACTGGAGTACCACCAGATAATTTGATAATTTCGTAATATGAAACCCAATAAGGAGCAGGTAATATAACTTCGTCACCTTCATTTAACATTACTTGGGCAATGTTATATAAAGATTGTTTTGCTCCTGTAGAAACTACAATTTGAGACGGGTTATAAGGTAATTGGTTATCTCTTTTGAATTTTCTGCAAATTGCTTCTTTCAATTCCAAATATCCATCTACAGGAGTGTAGGTAGAATAATTGTCATTGATTGCTTTTTTAGCAGCTTCTTTAATAAAATCAGGGGTATTAAAATCAGGTTCTCCTAAACTTAAACTGATGATGTCTTTACCTTGGGCTTTCAATTCTCTAGCCAAAGCAGCCATTGCCAAGGTTTGGGAGGTTTGTAATTGGTTGATCCTATCGGAAAGTACGCTATTCATGAAAATCAAGTTAAAGAGTTAATCCAATTAAAATTAAGCCATTTGAGGTCTTTGTCCTAATTCACGTAAATGACGGAAGTGTGATTTAATTGCCTCACGAGTAGTTTTGTACTCGTAGTATGGCAAATTAAATTCTTTGGCAGTTTCCTTTACAATTTTTGCAATTTTCCCGTAATGAATATGACTAATATGTGGGAAAATATGATGCTCAATTTGGTGGTTCAAACCTCCGGTAAAAAAGTTTACCAACCAATTTTTTGGTGCAAAATTAGCAGTGGTGTACAACTGGTGAATGGCCCAAATATGCTCCATTTTACCTTCTTCATTTGGTTCAGGATTAACTGTATCCTCCACAATATGTGCCAATTGAAACACCATACTTAAAATCAAACCTGCTGTATAATGCATTACCAAAAAGCCTAATACTACTTTCCACCAAGCGATACCTATTATCATTGGCAACACCAACCAAATACTAAAATAAATAATTTTGGTTACTACCAAAATACTCCAGTTTTTTACCGGATTTGGAAACTCTCCATAAGATAATTTCCTTTTAATATATCTTGACATTTGTGCAAAATCGGTAGTAATAGCCCAGTTAAAGGTAAGTAAACCATATAAAAAAACTGAGTAATAGTGTTGAAAACGATGAAATCTTTTCCAAGGTGATTGCTTAGTAAAACGCATAATTCTACCTGCTTCCAAGTCTTCATCATGTCCGTGAATATTGGTAAAGGTGTGATGCAAAACATTGTGTTGTACTTGCCAGTTATAAACGTTTCCTGCTAAAATGTAAATGGAGCTTCCCATGATTTTATTTACCCATGGTTTGGTAGAATAAGAACCGTGGTTTCCGTCGTGCATTACATTCATCCCAACTCCAGCCATACCTATTCCGATCACTAAATTAAGTAATAAATAAGCCCAAAATGGCATTGATAATGAAATCATGAAAAAATAAGGAGCCAAAAACAAGGTAAACATCAAAATGGTTTTTGTATGTAATTTCCAGTTTCCAGTTTTGGCTATTTGATTTTCTTTGAAATAATCGTTAACTCTTTTATTTAGAATTCTAAAAAACTTTAAGCTGTCTTGTGTTGAAAAGGTAGGAATTTGTGTATTCATTATTTGTATTAAAAAGTATTGCAACAAATGTAAGGATTAATGTATTAGTTAAAGGACAACAATTGCCAATTTTTAAAATTAAAAAAGCACTATTTTTGTTAAAAAAATTCATGGAAGTTATTTTAAACTATTTCCCTCATTTAACTCCATTACAAATACAACAATTTCAGACTTTATATCCTTTGTATTTAGATTGGAATAGCAAGATTAATGTGGTTTCCAGAAAAGATATCGAAGAATTGTACACCCGGCATGTATTACATTCGTTAGGAATTGCAAAAGTTATCTCCTTTCAACCAAATACTAAAATTGTAGATGTAGGCACAGGTGGTGGATTTCCTGGAATTCCGTTAGCTATTTTATTTCCAGATTGTCAATTTCATTTAATCGATGTGATTGGAAAAAAAATAAAAGTAGTAAATGAAGTTGCTCATGCTATTGGATTAAAAAACATAAAAGGAACCCAAACCAGAGCTGAAAACTTAAAAGATACCTATGATTTTGTGGTAAGTAGAGCGGTAACCAACATGACCGATTTTGTTGGATGGGTAAAACCACTTATAACAAAAAATACCAAAAACGAATTACCTAATGGAATTTTATACTTAAAGGGGGGAGATTTATCCGAAGAATTGGCTCCATTCCCGAAAGCAAAATTGTACGACTTATCTACTTTTTTTTCAGAAGATTTTTTTGAAACCAAAAAGGTGGTTTATTTAGGATTATAAAATTAATTAGCCCACGATTAAAAACGTGGGCTAATATTCGATAAAAATTAAAATATTTTTTTGATATGCATAAAATCAAAATAGGCCTTTTCTATCGCTTCTCGATGGTCAGGATGAGCAATATCAACCAAAGCTTTCACTCTTTGTTTGAGTGTTTTGCCATACAAATCTGCTATACCATATTCCGTAATCACATATTGTACATGCGAACGAGTAGTAACCACACCTGCACCTTGTTTTAAAAACGGTACAATTCTGGTTTCGCCTCTTTTAGTGGTTGATGGTAAAGCAATAATAGCCTTTCCTCCTACACTTAACGATGCACCACGAATAAAATCCATTTGCCCTCCAACCCCAGAATACATCGATCCACCGATAGAATCCGCACAAACTTGTCCGGTTAAATCCACTTCAATTGCAGAATTGATGGCAATCATTTTTGGGTTTTTTCTAATTCGAGCGGTGTCATTTACCGCAGAACTTTCTTTCATTTCAATAAACGAGTTATCGTTTACAAAATCATACAATCTTTTCGAACCCATTAAAAAGGTTGCCAAAACTCTTCCTCTGGTAGTGCCTTTATAGTTGCATGTAATCACGTTTCTTTCGATTAGGTCAATCACTCCATCCGAAAACATTTCGGTATGCAAACCCAAATCTTTATGATTGGTTAATTTACTCAAAGCAGCATTTGGAATAGATCCTATCCCCATTTGTAAAGTACTTCTGTCTTCTATTAAAGAAGCAACATACTCCCCAATTTTTTCTTCTTGTGGAGTAAAAGGAGTTACTTCATGACTATGGATAGGAATATCTACTAAAACTAAAAAATCAATTTCTGACTCATGTAAAATACCATCTCCAAAAGTTCGTGGCATGTTTGGGTTAACCTGTGCTATCACAATTTTTGCGTTTTCAATCGCTGCTATAGTAGCTTCTACCGAAACCCCTAAAGAGCAATAACCGTGTCGGTCGGGTGGTGAAACATGAATAAAAACCACATCTAATGCCAAAACTTTTTTACGAAATAAGTGAGGTAATTCACTTAAAAAAACAGGGGTATACGATCCGTTTCCTGCTTTTAACGTATGACGTACGTTAGCTCCAATAAAAAAGGAATTCACATGAAAACTTTCTGCCAAATCCGGATTGGCATAAGGTGCTGCACCTTCGGTGTGTAAATGACAAATTTCTACATTTCTTAATTCCGATGCTCTTTGCGTTAAAGCATGTGTTAAAATAGTTGGGGTTGCTGCTGCGGCTTGTACATAAACTCTATCTCCTGATTTTACAACTTTCACAGCTTCTTCTGCGGTAACATATTTGCTCATATCTATCAATTTTGGGTCAAATTTAAGCTGTAATTTAAACAAAAAACATGACTTTTCTCATAGCAAGACTTTTAAATAAAACTAAAAAGAGGAATGAAACTTTAAATAAAAGGTAAAGGATACCAAAAGCTCAAAACCACATTATTTTCCTACTTTTGCAACTTTAAATACCACAAATGATTATCCCAAAAAACAGAAAAGAAATTGAATTGATACGTCAGAGTGCCTTGCTGGTTTCCAAAACATTAGGCATGGTAGCTGGTATTATCAAACCTGGTATCACTACTTTAGAATTAGACAAAATTGCAGAGGAATTTATCAGAGATAACGGAGGAGTTCCAGGTTTTAAAGGACTGTATGGTTGTCCGAGCACTTTACTTACGAGTGTAAATGAGCAAGTAGTACATGGCTTACCAACCAACCGGCCAATTGAAGATGGAGATATTGTTAGTGTGGATTGCGGGGTTTTGATGAACGAATTTTACGGAGATCATGCATACACCTTTGAAATTGGCAATGTAAAATCAGAAACTAAACTGTTATTACAACGCACCAAAGAATCTTTGTATATAGGAATTAAAGAATGTAAAACCGGAAACAGAGTTGGCGACATTAGTAATGCCATTCAAAAATACACCGAATCTTTTGGTTATGGAGTTGTAAGAGAATTGGTTGGCCATGGTTTGGGCAGAAAATTACACGAAGAGCCGGAAGTTCCTAATTATGGTAAAAAAGGAAGTGGAAAATTATTGGTGGAAGGTATGACCATTGCCATTGAACCCATGATTAACTTAGGAACCAAAAACATCCAACAATTAAAAGATGGATGGACCATTGTTACCCGTGATAAAAAACCAAGTGCCCATTTTGAGCACAATGTGGCCATTGTTGATGGCAAGCCTGAATTGTTATCAACTTTTGCTTATGTATACCAAGCTTTAGGCATAGAAAGTAATGAAGAAGAAGGGTTAAGACAACAGGCATTGGTTTTATAAATAAATCAAGATGAAGAAAATATTTCGTTGGGTATTGAATACCATTCCACGTCCGGTTTTAATTCGGTTGAGTTTGGTGGTTCGACCTATTTTGGCATGGTGGCTAAAAGGAACTACTTATACCGATCCAATTGACGGAAAAAGTTTTCGAATGTTTTTGCCTTACGGATATGGCACTCAACGAAACAATGTGTTGTCTCCAAGCACTTTATCCTTAGAAAGACATAGGTTATTATGGTTGTTTTTGAAAAATAAAACCAACTTTTTTGCCTCTATTGATAAAATACATTTGTTGCATTTTGCTCCGGAGCAAGCTTTTTACCAAATGTTTAAACAGCAAAAGAATTTGGTATATACCACCACCGATTTGCTTTCTCCACTGGCAGATGTAAAAGCTGATATTTGTAATCTTCCGTTTGAAGACAATAGTTACGATGTCATATTTTGTAACCATGTGTTGGAGCATATTCCAAATGACACCAAAGCCATGCGAGAATTATACAGAGTGATGAAACCAGGAGGGTGGGGAGTTTTTCAAATTCCGCAAGATTTAAATAGAGAAAAAACTTTTACAGACGATAGCATCACCGACCCAAAAGTAAGAGCTAAAATTTTCGGACAATACGATCACGTTCGTGTGTATGGAAGAGACTATTTTAATCAATTACGTTCGGTTGGGTTTGAGGTAGAAGAAGTTGACTATACTTTGCAACTAACCCAGGAAGAGGTAAAAAGATATTGTTTGGCAAAGGGAGAAATTATTCCATTGGTTAAAAAACCTAAGGCGACTTTATAGCTTTTAAACCTTCACTTTCGAAGATTATAATTTTTCCGTTTTCTTCATACACAACAAAAGCCAATAACTGCTGTCTTTGGTTATAAAATTCCATCATTTGCTTTGGTTCCATCAACATAGTAGCCGTTGCGTAGGCATCTGCTTCTGCAGTAGTTTTTGCTAAAATAGTAGCACTTAAAATACTGGTCTTGGTTGCCAAGCCTGTTTTCGGATGGATGATATGTACAAACTTCTGACCAGTAACAGAATCCGTTTTAATTTTTCTATAATTTCCGGAGGTAGCCAATCCTAAATCGGTTTGGGCTAATTTGGTAATCAGCTTTCTACCTTCTTCCGGATTTTGCAATGGATCGTCAATACCGGTTGTCCATGGTTTGTTAGATTCTATATTTTGACCAAAAGTAAATATCTCCCCTCCTATTTCAACCAAAGCATTTTTAATGCCTTTGCTCTTTAAATGTGCAACTAAAACATCCACTGCATATCCTTGGGCCACAGCATTAAAGTCAAAATACATAGAGTAATGTTTTTTGGCAATGCGTTTTCCATTTAATCGAATTTTATCAAAACCTACCAATTGCAATAGGCTATCTAAACTATTTTCTTTCCATTCGATACTTTGTTTAGATGGCCCAAAACCATAAGCATTTACCAATACTCCAATAGTTGGATCAAATAAACCATCAGTATCATGATAAACTTTTTGAGAAATTTTAAAATTCTCCACAAAAAAATCATCTACTTCTACGGCTTCATCTCGATTAATTTTGCTGATGATGGAATTTGGAATATAGGTAGACAATGACAAATCAAATTGATGTAAAATCGAATCAATTTCCGCTTTTTCTACTAAAGATTTATTCGCAAAATATTTGATATAATAGGTGGTTCCTTGGGTTTCTCCTTGCAATTCAAAACCTTTTTCTTTGCATGAAAACAAAGAAAATAAGATAACAACACTAACTAATTTCCACATAACCTTCGTAAAAAATGGCATAATCATCGGTTTTATAAATTGGTTTTTCTACATCGTTGGCATTGGCAATACCCACCCCTGCAAACAATACTTTGGCTTTTAATTTCTCTGCATGCGCTTTAAAAGTTTCCATCCAAACCACATCATATTGTTGCGGATGGTTTGGATAAGTTGCCACTTGTACCAATACAAAGTGTAGGGTATTGGTTGGCTTATCTACACACACAAACTGTGGATGTTTTTTTAACTGACTGTTAATTGCAATAAATTCAAATCCTTTGGCTTCTAAATCTTTTCCAACGTGATTCATTGCCAATTGGTGTAGCTCTAAAGTACTTAACGTTTCCATGCTTGCAAAATTAAGGCATGGACGACACAAACAAAACCAAAAAAAAGCCAATTCTTTCGAATTGGCTTGATTTATTATCCACCGAAATCGTCAAAACGAATATTTTCTGGTGGAATACCGAAATCTTCTCCCATTTTTTGAACTGCTTGGTTCATTAATGGTGGACCACAGAAATACAATTCAATATCTTCTGGAGCATCATGTTTAGATAAGTAATTATCAATTACACAATTATGGATAAAACCAACAAAACCGTCTCCATCTCCATCTAAACCATCTTTCACTTTCCAGTTATCTTCAGGTAATGGCTCCGATAAAGCCATGTAGAATTTAAAGTTAGGAAAATCTTTCTCTAAAGCTCTAAAATGGTCAACGTAGAATAATTCTCTTTTTGAACGACCTCCATACCAATAAGTAACCTTTCTTCCTGTTTTTACCGTACGGAACAAATGGTATAAGTGTGAACGCATTGGAGCCATCCCGGCACCACCACCAACATATAACATTTCTGCATTACTCTCATTGATAAAGAATTCTCCATAAGGACCTGAAACTACAACATCATCACCAGCTTTTCTGGAGAAAATATAAGAAGATGCAACACCAGGATTTACATTCATCCATCCGTTTTTAGCTCTGTCCCAAGGTGGGGTAGCTACACGAACGTTCAACATAATTTTTCTTCCTTCTGCTGGGTAAGAAGCCATTGAATATGCTCTTTCTACAGTTTCCGGATTTTTCATTACCAAATTCCATAATTGGAATTTATCCCATTCTGCTTTGAACTTTTCAGGTTCTCCTGGATGTTCTTCAGGGTGAGCAGTAATGTCGATATCGGCATATTTCACTTCACATTTCGGAATTTCAATTTGGATGTAACCACCAGCTTCGTAGTGCATATCCTCGGGCAATTCCACAATAAATTCTTTAATAAAAGAGGCTACGTTATAGTTAGAGTACACTTTGGCATTGAATTTTTTAATTCCGAATACTTCTTCCGGAACTTCAATTACCATATTATTTTTTACTTTAACCTGACAACCCAATCTCCAGCCTTCCGCAATTTCTTTTCTAGTAAAATGAGGTTCTTCAGTTGGTAAAATAGATCCACCACCATCTAACACTTTACATTTACACTGTATACAAGTTCCTCCACCACCACAAGCAGATGGCAAAAAGATTTTGCTATTTCCAAGGGTAGAAAGTAAAGTAGAACCAGATCCTACTTCAATTTCGTTTTCCCCATTAATTTTAATCTTTACTGGGCCTGAAGGAAGTAATTTTGCTTTAGCTCCTAATAAAATAGAAACAAGTAAAAAAATGACAACTAAAAATACTAAAACACTGGCAATTACGACAAAAGTATTCATACGTTAACTTTATAAAATTAGATTTTAATACCCATAAAACTCATGAATGCAATTGCCATCAATCCTGTAATAAGAAAAGTGATACCCAAACCTCTTAAAGGGGCTGGCACATGAGAATAAGTAATTTTTTCACGGATAGCTGCTATGGCTAAAATAGCCAAAAACCATCCTATTCCTGAACCAAAACCATAAGTTATAGCTTCTAAAACAGTTCCAAAATCTTTTTGCTGCATAAATAACGCACCTCCTAAGATGGCACAGTTAACAGCAATTAATGGTAAAAAAATACCCAAAGCACCATACAATGCCGGAGCAAATTTTTCTACAATCATTTCTACCAATTGCACCATAGAAGCAATTACGGCAATAAACATAATAAAGCTAAGGAAACTTAAATCAATTGAAGCATATTCTTCTCCTAACCAAGCTAACGCTCCAGCCTTTAATAAATAATTATCTAATAAATAGTTGATAGGAACAGTGATAGACAAAACGAATACAACGGCTAATCCTAAACCTACTGCAGTTTTTACAGATTTAGATACTGCTAAATAAGAGCACATCCCTAAGAAATAGGCAAAAATCATATTTTCGATGAAGATGCTCTTTACAAATAAACTTGCTAAGTCTTGCATAAATTAATTTTTTAAGGATTAGTGTTTTTCAATTAATTTGGTATTCTTAGATCTTTGAATCCATATGATAATGGCTACCACTATTAATGCCATAGGCGACAATAACATTAAACCATTATTTTCATAACCTAAAGCATATAAACCAGTAGAGTCTTGAATGGTAGTGCCTTTTGTTCCTAAAATTTCAATTCCGAACAATTTTCCAGAACCTAATAATTCTCTGAAAAAAGCAACTACAACTAATAGCAACCCATATCCTGCTCCATTACCTACTCCATCAAGGAAAGATTTCCATACTCCATTACCCAAAGCAAATGCTTCTAATCGTCCCATAACAATACAGTTAGTAATAATCAAACCAACAAAAACCGATAACTGTTTGCTAACATCATAAGAGTAAGCTTTAAGCACTTGGTCAACTAAAATAACTAATGATGCTACCACCACTAATTGAACTATAATTCTAATTCGGTTTGGAATTAAATTTCTGATTAACGAAACAACTACATTACTCATTGCAGTTACAACGATTACAGATAAAGCCATTACAATAGCTGGCTTTAATTGAACAGTAATTGCCAAAGCTGAACAAACTCCTAATACTTGAACCGTTATAGGATTATTGTCATTCAATGGATCTGTCAATAAAGTTCTGTTTTTCTTTGAAAACAAAGGTTCTTTTTCTGCTGACATAATATTAATTGTTTAAAGCTAGTTGAGATTTTTGATCTTTAAGAAAATTCTTGTAGTGAGCCAAGCGTTCAACAAACATGTTGGTTACACCATCTCCGGTAATTGTTGCACCAGAAATTGCATCTACTTTGTTATCTTCTTTATCGTCACCACCGGTATATCCTTTGGCAACGGTTACCCCAACCAATTCTCCGTTGGCATCAAAAATCTTTTCATTGATAAATCTTTCACGAAACCATTGTTGGGTAATTTCTGCACCCAAACCAGGAGTTTCTCCTTTGTGGTCAAAAACTACTCCTTTAATGGTGTTCATGTCTTCATCTAAAGAAATGTATCCCCAAATAGCATCCCATAAACCAGAACCTCTTAAAGGAATTATGTAGAATTTTTTCCCTCCATTGTTTGCAACAAACAATGGAAATTTTTGCTCAGTTACTTTCTTTTTCAATTCATTTTTTAAATCCACGTTAAATGCTCCGTCTCTATCTTCGGTAGCAGTTCCATCAGGATTTACTAAAAATGCTTGTTGGATTACTTCGTCGTATTTGGCTTGAGCTTCCTCTCTGCTAATATCAGTGATTCCCACTGTAGCCAAAATATTTTGCATCTTTTCGTTCTTGATGTTTACATCTTGCATAGGCTTTAAAGAAGTAGCAGCAATGGCCAACAAAGCTCCTACTATAATTACCATTACAGCTGCAAACAAAAAGGTATAGGCATTACTTTCTTTGTTCATGATTAGGCAGTTTTAAGTTTAGCTACACGTTTTTTACGTTTGGATATGTTGGCTTGTACCACATAATGATCGATGGTAGGAGCAAAAACATTTAACAATAAAATTGCCAACATTACTCCTTCTGGATAAGCTGGGTTGAATACTCTAATTAAAATACTGAGCAACCCTATCAAGAAACCGTAAATCCATTTCCCACGCTCGGTTTGAGCAGCAGAAACCGGGTCGGTAGCCATAAACACAATACCAAAAGCCAATCCACCTACCAATAAATGGTTCATACCAAACTGCATCAATGCATTAGCTCCCCATAATTCAAACAAGTAAGCAGTAAATGCAGCACCTAAGAAGCCACTAAAGATAATTTTCCAACTACCTACTCCTGTTAATATCAAAATAGCTGCACCAACTAAAATCCACAAAGTAGATGTTTCAGAAATAGAACCAGGAATGGTACCTGCAAACATGCTCCAAGCTTCATAACCAGCTTCTTTACCAGCAGCTAATTTCCCTAAAATAGTTTCTCCTGAAATACCATCCACTTTCATAGCATCTGAAACCCATACTTTGTCACCCGACATGTAAGTTGGGTAAGCAAAAAATGCAAATGCTCTTGCAGTTAAAGCAGGGTTTAAAATATTCATTCCGGTACCTCCAAAAGCTTCTTTGCCAAGTATAACAGCAAATACAACGGAAATAGCCAACATCCATAACGGCAAGTCCACAGGCATGATCATCGGAATCAACATCCCGGTAACCAAATAACCTTCGTTTACTTCGTGTCCTCTTTTAATGGCAAAGTAAAATTCAATAGCCAAACCTACGCCATAAGATACGGCAATCATTGGAAGCACTTTCCACAAACCATGAGAAAACACATTCCAAAAACTCATATCAGAGCCATCTATTTGAATAAAGTGTTGGTATCCGGTGTTGTAAATTCCGAAGAATAAAGCTGGCAATAATGCCAAAATTACCGTTACCATGGTTCGTTTCAAATCTACCGCATCACGAATGTGAGCACCGTGTTTGGTGGTGTGATTTGGCACAAACAAAAAGGTATCAAAAGCATTAATGGCAGGAGCAAATTGTTCTAATTTTTGTCCTTTGCCAAAGGGCTTTTTTAATTCATCTAATTTTTCGCGTAAAAATTTCATATCACTAAAGCAATTTTTTGTTATCCTACTTCTTTAATCATCAAATCCAATGCTTCTCTAATAATTGCTTGAGCTTCTAATTTAGAAGTATTGGTATAATCGATTAAGGCAAAATCTTCTGGGGCAACTTCGTAAATACCCAAATTTTCCATCTTTTCGATATCGTGCGTAATACAAGCCTTTAGTAACTGCATTGGAAAAATATCCATTGGCATTACTTGTTCCATTTCACCGGTTACTACCAATGCTCTTTCTTCTCCATTTAAATTGGTATCCGGAACATATTTTTTACCTGGCATTAGCCATGATAAAGCGGTACGTTGCATACTGTGCTTGCTTGGCCCAGCAAAAGGCAACCAACCAAACATGCGATATTCGTTACCCTCTTTAATTACCGAAACAGTATTTGCGTAAAAACCTAAGTTACCACCAATGTTTGATTTGGTTCCAGTTAAAACATCTCCAGAGATGATTCTTACTTCTCCAGCATTGATTTTTCCGTCAACCAATTTGGCAACTTCACTGCCAATGGTAACATTATAGTATTGTGGGTTTTTAACTTCTGCACCAGCCAAAGCAATGGTTTTGGTTGGGACAAAAGTTCCGGTTTGGAAAAAAGTTCCAATAATTGCTGCATCTTGAGGTGCAACTACCCAAACTTTTTCTCCTTGGTTGATAGGATCTATTTTATTGATTTGTACCCCAACATTTCCAGCAGGGTGTGGACCAGTTACTTTGTGTAGTTCTACATTTTTAGTGTTGCTAAAAATAGAATTTCCTTTTCCGGTAACAGACAAATGTACTTTTCCTTTGGTTAATTTTGCCAATGCATTAACTCCAGCTTGAAAAGCTTCTAGTTTATCTTGCATCACAAATTCTACATCCGAAGATAACGGTGCAGAACTATATGCTGAAATAAAAATAGCTTTTGGAGTGTCTGCAGAATGAGCAATCACATCATATGGCCTTTGTTTGATAAATGGCCAACATCCAGATGCCAACAACAAAGCTTTTACCTCTTCACCACTCATGGATTCAACGCTTTTAACTTCGTGCTTTACAGGAGTGTCCTGTGCATCTGCTTGAATTCTAATTTCTAAAATCACACGTTTTTCTCCTCTTACGATTTCGGTAATGGTACCGTTAACCGGAGAAACAAACATGACTTTATCATCTGACTTGGAATAAAAAATAGGCTCTCCCACTTTAACAGAAGCTCCTTCTTTTAAAATTAATTTTGGAGTAACCCCATGAAAATCAGAAGGCTTGATCACAAAAGAGGACGATCTTGCAACTTCAGAAATTTGTTTTTGTGCCTCCCCAACCAAATTCAGATGCAGACCTTTGGTAATTTTAATGTCTTTGGACATAAGAATGGGTATAAATTAAAACTAGTTTTCAAAAATTGGTGCAAATTTAATTATTAATAATAGACTTTCTCAAACCTATTAACATTTGTATTTAACATTTTATGATAATTTAAAATCATTCTAAATAATAAAAAAATCGATTTGTAACAAAAAGTATAGTTTGGCCTAAAATTTATTAAATTAGCAGATTGATAAATGTAAGATTATGCAAAAAATATTTAGCATTTGGCTTTTGCTGTTTAGTATTTCTGTTTGGAGTCAAGCAGAAGAAGAAGTTAATCCTCCTTATCATATCAAATCTGTAGCATTTCAACAAAACGGACAAAACGTAGTACCGTTTTTTAAAATAGGTGACGCATTTCAATTGGTGTTTGACGATTTATATGGAGATGAATCTAATTACTACTATACCATTACCCACTGCAATTACAACTGGACCAAATCGGTTTTGATGATCAACGAATACTTGAACGGTTTAGACAACCAATTGATCATTGATTACGAAAACTCTTTTAACACCTTACAAACCTATTCACATTATCGATTAGCTTTTCCGAATAGATTTACCAAAGCATTAAAAGTAAGCGGAAACTATGTTTTGAAAATTTTTAACTCTAAACAAGAATTAGTGTTTTCCAGAAAGTTTATTGTATATGAGGATTTGGTAAATGTGCCATTACAAGTACGAGTGCCGAGAGAAGTAGTTTTGATGGATCGCAAACACAATTTAGATTTTAGCATTACTCCCAGAAATATCGTATTTCAAGACCCCATCAAAAACGTGCAACTGGCAATTTACCAAAATGGTATTTGGGAAACAGAAATCAGAAACATCAAACCAATGTTTACTACCGGAAATACGTTAATTTACAGATATGACAAAGAAACCCAATATTGGGCTGGAAACGAATTTTTGTTTTTTGACAACAAAGACATACGAAATGCTGCAAACAATGTGAGAAGAATTTCTGCTACCAAAGATGGCTTATACAACACCTTTTTGTTCACTAGCCAACCAAGAGCAAACCAACCTTATACTTTTTTCCCAGATGTGAATGGTAATTTTCAACCTAGAAACATTAATACTCGCGAAAACGACAATACCGAAGCCGATTACAGTTGGGTGTATTTTAGTTTAAATGCTCCATTAATTGACAGTAAAAGTAAAGTATTTATCACAGGTATGTTTAACAATTACGCACGAAGTGCGGAGTTTGAAATGGAATACAATACCAAAACTGGTTTGTTTGAAAAAGCTTTGATGATGAAGCAAGGTTTTACTAATTTTCAGTATACTATAGTAGATAAAAAAGGAAAAATAGATTGGGAAAATGCCATGGATGGCAACTTTTTTCAAACGGAAAACAACTATAGTATTTTTGTTTACTACCGAGCAAACAACGATCGGTTTGATCGAGTAATTGGCAAAGGAAGTGCAAGTTCGGTAGATATAATTCGATAAAAAATGACCCTGTACCGTGGCACTAAATGTTTAAATTGTGAGCATCCGTTAGATGTTTCTGATAAATATTGTTGTAACTGTGGACAAAAAAATACCACCAAAAGACTCTCGGTTAAAGACTTTTTTCATGAATTTTTGTCCAACTTTTATGCCTATGATTCTAAAGTAAAAAACACTATTTTTTCATTATTCACCAAACCCGGTCATGGAGCCTTAGAGTTT
>CAZAHJ010000025.1:0-24932 GCA_964485115.1 uncultured Flavobacterium sp. | reverse complement strand
TCGTTAATCGCTTCAAACGACTCAACGCTTCAACGCATCAACAATTTTTCGGTGGACAACAATCGATGATCGGAGAATTGTTGAATTGTTTATGTGTTTATTTGTTTAAGCTGTTGGGGTTAAGTCGATGCCCGGTAATCGAAAATCGGTTGTCGGTAAATACTTAAAAGCGTTAAGTTTTTCCTTTGCGGATTATATTTTATTTTAAGAGACGCTCAACCGACAGAATTGAGATCCTGAAACAAGTTCAGGATGACAGAAATTAAGCATTTGTTGTGTAAACACATAAACACATAAACAACACTTAGTCGGTGGTAGTTGGTCAATTTTTATACTATTTCATTTATAAAGTTCATAAAGGACTTAAAAATTTATAATAATTTAAATATATAAGTAAAAAATCTCATAAAAAACAACTATTTTTTATGTAATACGTTAAATTTAATTGTTGAATTAAAATACAATAAAAAAATTGAATAAGAAAATTTTAAAACAAATAGGGTTTTGATTATATTTGTAGCTTAATACTTAATTTGGCTTTGGAAAAAATATGGTTGTCTTCTCCACATATGGGAGGGAACGAATTAAAATATATACACCAAGCGTTCGATCAAAATTGGGTGGCTCCTTTAGGGCCTAATGTAGAGGAATTTGAAAAGCGTTTGGAAGCATTTATAGGGCAAAACAAAAAGGTTGCAGTGCTTTCTTCCGGAACCGCAGCCTTACATTTGGCATTAATTCAATGTGGGGTTACTGCAGGTGATGTGGTGCTATGCCAATCATTAACTTTTGCAGCTTCTGCTAATCCGATTACTTATTTGGGAGCTACTCCGGTGTTTATTGATAGTGAAAAAGAAACTTGGAATTTATGTCCGGATGCATTAGAACAAGCTTTACAATATTTTCAAAATATAGGAATACAACCCAAGGCAATTATTGCAGTTCATTTGTATGGAATGCCCTATCAGGTAGATAAAATTCATGCTTTATCCAATCAGTATAATGTGCCAATTATTGAAGATGCTGCAGAAGCTTTGGGAAGTTTTTATCGCGGTCAATCTTGTGGAACTTTTGGGAAGTTTGGTGTCCTATCATTTAATGGAAATAAAATCATTACCACTTCAGGCGGTGGGGCGTTAGTAGTAAAAGATGAAGAAGTTAAACAACATACGGTTTTTTTAGCTACCCAAGCCAGAGAACTAGCACCGCATTACCAGCATTCCCAAATAGGATATAATTATCGATTGAGTAATATATCTGCCGGAATTGGATGTGGGCAAATGGAGGTGTTGCAAACACATGTAGGGCTTCGAAGAAAAATGAATACTTTTTACCAAGAAATATTTAAGGATACCCCTATTGATGTTCATTCGGAATTTAATGATCAGTATTATTCTAACCATTGGTTAAGTTGTATAATTACCGAAAGTTATGATCAAAAAGAAAGTATTCGATTGGCATTGGAAAAAGAAAATATAGAGTCGCGTCCGTTGTGGAAACCAATGCACCTGCAACCAGTTTTTGCAAATTGTAAGTATTTTGGGGCAAATGTTGCAGAAAAGTTGTTCGAAAAAGGCTTATGTTTGCCTTCTGGATCAAATGTAACCGAGCAACAAAAAGCAAAAATTCAAAAGGTAATTCAAAAGTGGTTTATGTTAAATAATTTTAAACAATAAATGAAGAGTGTCATTTTAATTAAAAATATCATTCAAGTGTTTAATAATTGGAATATAAAAAGCAACCTTGCAAGCTTGCGGTATTTACCAAGGTGGATGGTATTGTTTTTGGATATTTTAATTTTATTTTTTTCCATATTATCTACCAGAATATTGTTGTTAGATATGGGAATGTTTTTAGCCATTTTACAAGACATAAGAGAAATTACATGGTCTGGAGTAATTTTGGTAAATATTGTTTTCTTTGTTTTATTTAAAACTTATGCCGGAATTATTCGTCATTCAAGTTTTATAGATGGGGTAAAATTGTTTGCTGCTCAAGGGTTAACTTGTTTGGCATTATTTTTTTTAAATTGGTATTTTGAAAGTAAAACTGGAATTAAACTCTTATTAAATACGGGTTTGATCATTTATTTTTGTTTTAGTTTTGTGTACTTATTTTTATACAGAATTTTTGTAAAATATATTTTTGATTACTTCTTGTCTTTCCAAACACAAGTAAAAACACGAGCAATTGTTTTAGGTGTTGATGCCAACTCCATTGCTATTGCCAATGCTTTAATGATGGAATCTCCGGCACGAT
The DNA here is from genome assembly GCA_964485115.1 of uncultured Flavobacterium sp. Classification (GTDB taxonomy): domain Bacteria; phylum Bacteroidota; class Bacteroidia; order Flavobacteriales; family Flavobacteriaceae; genus Flavobacterium. Next base: position 22,673 of record CAZAHJ010000025.1, on the reverse strand, counting down.
TTAAAGTTATAGGGTTTATTGACCCTTTTCACAACAATACTTCCAAGCGTATTTTAAATGTTCCAATTTATAAAATGCCAAAAAGATTAAGCGTTTTGATGCGAAGTATTCAAGTAGAGGCTTTGATTTTGGCCGATAATAGTATAACCAATCAGCAAAGAAATCAAATAGTAGACGATTGTTTAGACTATAATTTAAAAGTATTCATACCACCTATGGTGGCCAATTGGGAAAACAATAAAGAAATTTCAAACAAAATTAAAAAATTTGAAATTCATGATTTGTTAGACAGAAAAGAAATAGTACTTGATAAAAAAGGAATATCGGAGCAATTACATAATAGAGTAGTAATGATAACCGGTGCAGCAGGTTCCATAGGTAGTGAAATAGTGAGGCAAGTAATTCAATTTCAACCAAAAATCATATTGCTGTTAGATCAAGCAGAATCTCCATTACATGATTTGCATTTAGAATTAAAAACTTATTTTCCTGAATTGGAGCTTATACCAATTTTGGCAGACATCCGAAGAAAAGGTGCAATGGAAAAAGTATTTGAACGTTATAGACCTGAAGTAGTGTATCACGCTGCAGCATATAAACACGTACCAATGATGGAGGAGAACCCAACTGAAGCTATTTTTACAAATGTACTTGGTACTAAAATTATTGCCGATTTGGCATGTACCCATCAAGTAAGTTCGTTTGTGTTGGTTTCTACAGATAAAGCGGTTAACCCAAGCAATGTTATGGGAGCAAGTAAAAGAATAGCAGAATATTACATTAAAAACTTACACCAAACAGCAGAATCTAAAGGTTGTAACACCAAGTTTATTACCACCCGATTTGGAAATGTTTTAGGTTCAAATGGTTCGGTAGTTCCCTTATTTTCTAAGCAAATTAAAGAAGGTGGCCCAGTTACCATTACCCATCCAGACATCATACGGTATTTTATGACCATCCCTGAAGCATGTCAGTTGGTATTAGAAGCTGGAGCCATGGGTAAAGGAGGAGAAATCTTTATCTTTGATATGGGAGAACCAGTTAAAATTATAGATTTGGCCAAAAAAATGATTAAGCTAGCAGGTTATGAACCCTATAAAGATATTGATATACAAGTGGTTGGATTGCGTCCTGGGGAAAAATTGTATGAAGAATTATTGAATAACCATTCCAAAACTTTGCCAACGTATCACCAAAAAATCATGATTGCCACAGAAGAAGACCTCGAAATAACCAATATAAATCAGGATATTTTAGATTTAATTGGGTTGGCTAAAAATTTAGAAGATGAATTAGTAGTGCAAAAAATGAAGCAATTAGTACCCGAGTTTTTAAGTATTAATTCTAAATTTCAATCGTTAGATACCTTAAATTAATTATACATGCGTTTACGCTTTATCTTATTTTTATTGTTTTTGTTGGTAGGATTGCAGTCATGCGTTTCTAAAAAAGAAATCGTGTATTTACGAGAATACCAAAACCAAAATGTAACCAAAAATTTACAAAACTACGAGCCGGTCATTCAAAGAGATGATGTGCTATTTATACAAATTGTAACTGCCGATCCACTTGCAGCTAGCCCATTTAATTTAGGCATAGTAGGGGAGCAAACAGCGTTGATTAATTTGGCCCAAGGTGCAGAACCATTTACCTATATGGTTGCAGCAGACGGCACCATAAATATGCCAACATTGGGTATTATTAAAGTAGAAGGATTAACCAAAACCCAATGCAGAAGTATGTTGGAGGAAAAACTAGCTCCGTTATTAAAAAATCCAATCATCAATATTCGTACAGTTAATTTTAGAGTTTCGGTACTAGGTGAAGTAAACAGACCCGGAATAGTTACCAAAAATAGCGATCGTATGACAGTTTTAGAAGCCTTGGCCGGAGCGGGAGACTTAACTATTTATGGAAAACGCACCAATATTTTATTAATTCGTGAGATCAACGGGGTACAATCTACTTACACGATTGATTTGACCAATGCCAACTTTATGCAATCTCCTTATTATTATTTGCAAAACAACGATGTGTTATATGTAGAACCTAGAGCTGCCAGAAGAGACTCTTCGGCAGTTGGTGCCAATGCTGGAGTTATTATCTCTGCCATTAGTTTGTTATTAACCGCAATTGTTTTATTTAGAAGATAATGGAAAACAATCCCCCTCTAATTTCCCAAGAAGAAAATAACAATATTGTAGCACAATTGATGCGATATGTAAAGTATTGGTATTGGTTTGCATTTGGGGCTTTTTTTAGTCTACTTATTGCCTACATGTATTTGCGTTATACACCTACCCAATACGGCATTTCTTCCTCAATTATGATTAAAGAAGACAATACTAAATCAAAGAATCTAGGAGATGCTATTTTTGGAGAACTTGGAATATCCGGAGGAAAAACCTCTAATATTGAAGATGAGATTGATATTTTTACCTCTAAAACACTACTTGAAAAAACAGTAGAACGTTTAGGTTTACAGGTGCAATATAAAACACAAGGAAGAGTTATTGCTTCGCATACCTATGGAGACATCAATATTCAATTACAATTACTTGATTCGGTAAAACAAATTACCACAAGTCAGGTGTTAGAAGTAAAACTTATCAATAAAAGTTCTTTTGAATTGGTATTGGATGGCAAAAAAAGAATAGTAAAATTTGGAGAAACTTTTAAAACTAAAAATGGCAAGTTTAAATTGAAATACCAAACCAATGCCAAAGATTTTGAAAACAATGAATACCAAATTTTATTAAACCCTATCAGCAACGTTGCTTCTGGTATTAAAGGGAATTTAAGTTTGAGTATCCCAAGAAAAAAATCAAGTATATTAAAATTAGACCACAAAGATTTTCACGAAAAAAGAGGAATTGATTTTGTAAATACGTTGGTTTATTTGTACAACGAAGAAGCAATTCAAGATAAAAATGAAATTGCAATTAATACCGAGCAGTTTATTGATGGCAGATTGACTATTATCTCGGGAGAGTTAGGAGAAGTAGAAACCAATGCCCAAAACTTTAAGCAAGCCAATCGTTTAACGGATTTGGTTACCGATGCTGGATTGAATTTACAAGGAGCAAGTCAATATGACAAGCAATACATTGAAATAGAAACCCAGAAAAAGGTGGTACAATACTTGCAACAATATTTACAAACTGCAACTTCGGAAAGTTTGATACCAGCCAATATAGTTCCTGAAAATGTTGGAGCATCTGCCGTTGACGACTACAACAAATTGGTGTTGCGAAGAAATCGAATTTTAGATCAAGCTACCACCAATCACCCACAAGCCATACAGTTAGAAGAACAAATCAATGCATTGCGAAATGGAATTCAAGAAAGTTTGCAAAGTGCTGTTAAGTCGTTGCAAATACAATCCAATCAAACCAAAAGCCAAGCCGATGTTTTTGATAGCAAAGTGGCTAAAGTGCCTTATCAAGAGCGTATTGTACGTGACATTACACGCCAACAAAACATCAAAGAAACGCTGTATTTATTTTTGCTACAAAAACGAGAAGAAAATGCCATTTCTTTGGCAGTAACTGCCCCAAAAGCAAAAGTGATTGATGCTGCCTATTCTGTTGGTGCTGTTGCCCCTAAAAGAAATATAGTTTTGTTAGCAGTGTTGTTGTTAGGTTTATTAATTCCGTTTGGTATATTATATGTAAAAGATTTGTTAGATACCAAAGTACATTCCAGAATGGATGTAGAACAAATTGCCAAAAGCATTTCATTTTTAGGAGATGTGCCATTAGCAGATGACGCACATGACTACTACGACAAAGCTAGTAGATCAAGTGTGGCTGAATCTGTTCGTATTTTATTAACCAACATGGATTTTATGTTGAGTACAATTCCTAGCCAAGGAGCTAAAATGATATTTGTTACTTCGACTATTCCAAAAGAAGGAAAAACCTTTGTAACGGTAAATATTGCCTCTATGTTGGCACATTATGGTAAAAAAGTTTTGATGATAGGAATGGATTTACGTAATCCAAAATTATCAGATTATTTTGAGGTAAATGCAAACAAAGGGTTAACCAATTATTTGTCTAAAAATGACGTAAAAATTTCTGATTATATAGTTAAAATTCCAGGATATGTTCATTTTGAAGTACTGCCATCAGGAGTAATTCCTCCCAACCCAACAGAGTTGTTAATGACGGATAAATTAAAATACTTATTTGAAGAGTTTAAATCAGAATATGATTATATTTTTGTAGACACAGCTCCGGTAAGTTTGGTAACCGATACTCTAATCGTTGCCAAATATGCTGATTTGTTTTTGTATGTAGCCAGAGCCCATTATCTTGAAAAACAATCACTAAATGTTCCAAAGAATTTGTTAGAAGAAGGTAAAATAAAAAACATGGCTTTGGTGTTAAATGCTGTAGATCATAAAAAAGGTTATGGCTATGGTTATGGCTATGGTTACGGTTACGGCTATGGCTATGGCTATGGTGTTGAGAGAAAACCAAAAAAATGGTATGAGAGGTTGTTGAATCGATGATGAGCCTGTAGAAGTGTTAAATCGATTTTTGATGAATGATTTTAGTTTCCTTAAAGAAACAACAGATAAACAAATAAACAGATAAATAAACGATACTTTTCAGTTACATACTTATTATTACTTAAAAGTACAATTGGTATTATCAATAATTGCCTCTAGTTTTTGGTGGTTTTTAATGTTTACTTTTTGCAAAAAACTATCTAAATGTCTTTGGTGATGTATATCTGAACCAACAAAATCTATCATATCATTTTTTAATAATTCGTCTAAGCAATTACTGATCTCTTTTCCGTAGTAACCAACCGTAGAAGCAAGGTTGGCTTGAAAATAACAACCTGCCTTTTTTAACTTTTCAAAGGGCTTTATTTGGTTGTGGTAAAACTGATATCTTTCCGGATGTGCCAAAACTGGTATATAACCTTGTAATTGCAACTCATATAAAATTTCAAATAATTGGATTGGAGGATTTATATATGACATTTCTACCAAAACCATATTGTCTTTTAAAGGCAAAAGTTTTTCTACAGAAAGCCTTTCCATAAATGCATAGTCCATTAAATATTCTGCAGCAACTTGAATATCTAATTTAATTCCATGGGATTTTAAATGAATACTTAACAATTTTTCTGCATCCATAATTGTTTTTGGAGTATTGTCCCAAATATTGGATAAAACATGTGGAGTAACCAACCATTTTTTAATTCCAAAAGTTTGCATTTTTTGTAACAAACTTTTACTAATTTCTACATTTTTGGCTCCATCATCTATACCCGGCAACAAATGCGAATGTATATCTACTTGCCAGTTAGCAAGAATTTCTTTTAGGATAGGCTTTTGATGAAATATACTAATCAACAATTTGTTTTTTATGTTTTTGCAAATACCAAACCCATGCAAAAACAATGATTAAGAGAACCAATAACCAGGCTTCAATAAAAACAGTAGCCCCCACATCTTCTCCTTCTAATCCTCCAGATTCTTCATTGTCACCTGGTTGTAATAGCCAAAAAAAATATAAATACATAAGGTAGTAGTAATATTCAAAACTAATAAATAATTGATTAAAAAAATGAATGTTATTACAATTTTATTTAAACCTTTCAGATGTATCAATTGAATTATTATTTTTGATTTTTTTTTGATGCATAAATATTTTTTATTGCTTAAAAAATAAAAAAAAAGATAAAAAGAATTATATTTACAACTTTTAATTTTTAAAATGAAAAAATCTTTTCTTCTGCTATGTTTAGTTGGGTATTTACTCCAAGCCCAAAATTTTAATCAGTTTTCATTAGAAGCTGGAGGAGGCTTGATTACCCCATTACGTGGGTTTGACAACCAATATAAATCTAATTTTTCAGGAATGCGTCATTTTGAGGTAGGAATGCGCTATATGTTTACTGAATTTGTGGGGCTTAAAGCTAGTGGAAATTATCAAAAGTTTGTCAACGATTCTGGTGGTGCCATAGGAACGGAACAATATGGTGGCAATTTACAATTGTATTATAATTTAAGACCAATGATATCTGATATAGATCGTTTTATTGGTGAAAATTTTGGTATTTTGCTGCATGGTGGGATTGGTGGAAAATTTGCCAAGCCTTTAGGTGGTTTGCAAACAGAAAGAATTTTACATCTTTTAGGGGGTTTTACTCCTCAATTTAAAGTTTCAGATCGTATCGCAATATATTCCGATTTCAGTTTACATTTAGATTTGCTTCAAAATTACCGATACGATGGTGGCCTGGTTTCTCCAACTTTTGCTTACCAAAAAGGAATGTATTATACCGTTTCTTTTGGACTAACTTTTTATTTAGGTAAAGAAAGCTACCACGCAGATTGGTATTAAATGTGGGACTTTTATTCTGAGGTAAATTTTAATTTTACTGAGGGATACTTGCTTTCCGTCATTTGAATGGTAAAAGCACTATCTGCTAAAAACACCAACTGACCGTATTTGTCTTTTGCCAAAAATTTTTGTTTGATTCGCAAAAATTCTTTGAATTCCTCGTTTTTTTCATTCTCCGGATGTACCCAACAAGCTTTAAAAGCAGGGAAGTTTTCGTAGGTACATTTGGCACCATACTCATGTTCCAATCGGTATTGAATTACTTCGTATTGGAGTGCTCCCACCGTTCCAATTACCTTTCGATTATTCATTTCTAAAGTAAACAACTGGGCAACTCCTTCGTCCATTAACTGGTCAATCCCTTTGTCTAATTGTTTTGCTTTTAACGGATCGGCATTGTTAATATAACGGAAATGTTCCGGCGAAAAGCTCGGTATTCCTTTAAAGTTCATCAATTCTCCTTCGGTTAAAGTATCTCCAATTTTAAAGTTACCGGTGTCGTGTAAACCCACAATATCTCCTGGATAGGAAATGTCTACCACTTCTTTTTTCTCTGCAAAAAAAGCATTCGGACTCGAAAATTTTAAATTTTTTCCTAATCTAACGTGGTTGTAATTTTTATTTCGTTCAAAAGTTCCAGATACAATTTTTAAAAAGGCCAATCTGTCACGGTGTTTTGGATCCATGTTGGCATGAATTTTAAATACAAATCCACTCATTTTGGGTTCCTTTGGATCAACCAATCGAGTGTCAGAATGTTTTGGTCTCGGACTTGGGGCTATTTCAATAAAACAATCCAACAACTCTCTTACCCCAAAATTGTTTAAAGCCGAACCAAAAAATACGGGTTGTAAGGTGCTGTTCAAATAGGCTTCTCTATCAAAAGTAGGATATACTTCGGTAACCAACTCTAATTCCTCTCTTAATTTATTGGCAGCTTTGCTTCCTATCAACTGGTCTAATGCTTCGCTTTGCACATCCTCTATAGAAACCACATCTTCAATATTTTTTTTGCTATCTCCGGCAAATAAATTCACATTTTTTTCCCAAATATTATAAATCCCTTGAAACTCATATCCCATCCCAATAGGAAAACTTAATGGAGTAACATTCAATCCTAGTTTTTGCTCTACCTCGTCCATCAAATCAAATGCATCTTTTCCTTCCCTATCTAATTTGTTGATAAAAACAATCATCGGAATGCTTCGCATTCTACAAACCTCTACCAACTTTTCGGTTTGTTCTTCCACCCCTTTGGCCACATCAATTACTACAATCACACTATCTACTGCAGTAAGTGTTCTAAAAGTATCTTCCGCAAAATCTTTGTGACCAGGTGTATCTAAAATATTGATTTTTTTGTCTTTGTAATAAAACCCCAATACCGAAGTAGCTACCGAAATTCCTCTCTGACGTTCAATTTCCATAAAGTCGGAAGTAGCTCCTTTCTTTATTTTGTTACTCTTAACTGCACCTGCTTCTTGGATGGCTCCTCCAAATAACAATAACTTTTCTGTTAAAGTAGTCTTACCGGCATCAGGATGCGAAATAATTCCGAAAGTTCTGCGTTTTTGAATTTCTTCTAAATAACTCATGATGTATTTTTGATAGAGGGTGCAAAGGTACATGTTTAGATTAAGTGCCACAAAAAATTAAAGCATTCAACTTTGGGTATTTCAACCTAATATTTTGTTAATCGTACTGGTATGAATTGTGTAGTAAGGCCAAATTGTTATTTTTGTTGCACTTTGAATTTCTTAAAAAAAATGCTTTTAAAAGAAAAGTTATGAAAAATACTTTTTGGATGTACTGCCTACTTGGCTTGTCGATGTTATTTGCACAAAAAAATAATTCAGAAGTGCTTTTTACTATTGATGAAAAGCCATTTGATACCGAGACTTTTATGCGAATTTATCGGAAAAACCTAGATTTAGTTAAAGATGAATCGCAAAAAGATTTGAATAATTATTTACAGTTGTATATTGCTTACAAGCTCAAAATTCAGAAAGCATACAAACTAGGATTGCAAGAAGATTCCAAGTATTTAAACGAACTTCAGTCATACAGAAGTCAATTGTCAAAAAATTATTTAACCGACACCCAAGTAACGGAAACCTTATTAAAAGAAGCATTTGATCGTTTGCAATGGGAAATTAAATGCTCACATATTTTGGTGCAATTTGCCAACACTTCCAATGGGCCTGATACCATTGCAGCGTATAGAAAAATCAAAGAAATCCAACAAAAAATAGCTCAAGGAGAAGACTTTGAAAGATTAGCAATGGAGCTCTCAGAAGACCCTTCTGCAAGGGAGAACAAAGGAAATTTGGGCTATTTTTCTGCTTTTAGAATGGTGTACGATTTTGAAAATGGTGCTTTTAAAACTCCGGTAGGTAACGTTTCTGAAATTGTGAAAACGCGTTTTGGGTACCATTTAATTAAAGTAAACGACAAGCGTCCGCATAGAGGAGAAATTACCGTATCACATATCATGATTGCCACCAATGACGCGGATGATGCTGAAACCAAGAAAAAACAGCAAACACAAATTCAAGAGATTTATCAAAAATTACAACAGGGAGAAGATTTTGCAGAGTTGGCCAAACAATTTTCAGAAGACAAATCTACAGCTGCCAATGGTGGCTTGTTACAACGTTTTTCGTCAGGGGAGTTGAGCAGTGAAATTTTTGAAGATAAAGCATTTACATTGTCAACCGCTCAACCCATTTCAACTCCATTTGAATCGCAATTTGGTTGGCACATTGTAAAATTGATAGAAAAGCACCCTGCAAAAAAGTGGGAAGAAGCTAAAAAAGACCTAGAATTACGAATACAACGTGACGAACGTTCTAAATTGATTACAGAATCACTTTATCAAAAATTGAGAAAAAAGTACCAACCAAAGCTTAACGACCCTATGTATAGAAAGGTTGCAGCTGTGGTAACAGATAGTATTTACAATGGTTCTTGGAAAAAACCAGAACCTAACTACTCCTATTTGTCAGAATTAATCACCATACAAAACAGAAAGATTTCCGGAGATCAATTTATGAATTATTTGGAGCGTCAACAACGAATGGGAGATGCTACCAAACCCTTAAGCAAATGGATCAAAAATCAATACGATGCCTTTTTGAGTAAAGAATTACAGCAATATTATGAAGACAATTTAGAATCAGAATTTATTGATTTTGCGCATGTGATGGAAGAGTATCGCGAAGGTCTTTTGTTGTTTGATTTGTTGGAAAGAGAAATTTGGAATCGTGCCAAAAATGATTCTATTGGTTTGCAAAATCACTTCGATAAAAATAAAGACAAATACCAATGGAAAACCAGATACGATGTGGTGGTGTTATCTTCTTTAAAAAAGGACAAAGTGGAGCAAGCTTTAAAAATGATGCAACAGAAAAAAAGCATTGCAGAAATTAAAGAGGCGATAAATAAAGATAACATGGTGGAAGTGATGATTACAGAAGGGAAATTTGAAAAAGAAAACGGAATTTTTCCTAAAAATTACGACTTTACACCAGGATACTCTTCAATTTTAGAACAAAACAATTATTATTTTGTAGTATATTTAAAAGAAACTTTGGCAGGTGGCCCTAAAACCTTTGAAGAAGCCAAAGGAAGAGTAATAAACGACTACCAGCAATACTTAGAGGAAAATTGGGTATCGGAATTGGAAAAAGAATTTACTGTGAAAGTAAACGATAAGGTTTTTGAAAAACTTAAAGCTAAAAAATAACGTGCCATTGTATGTCTACATAGCTTTCAGCTTGGTTATATTAACTTTTTGTACCCCTAAAAAAGAAGATAATGCTGTAGCTAGGGTACAAAAAAAGTATTTATATGCTTCGGAGTTAAACGATTTGTTGCCACCCGGAACCACCGAAGAAGATAGCATTCGAATTGTAAAAAATTATTTAGACCAATGGGCCAAACAGCAGTTGTTGATGGACAAAGCCTTACAAAATTTAAGTGAGGAAAAACAAAAGGAATACCAACAATTGGTAGAACAATATAAAAGAGATCTGTACATTAAGGGCTATATTGAACAAATTGTACAGCGAGAATTAGATACCGTAGTTACTTTAAATCAAATGATTAAGTACTACAATAAAAACAGAGAAAACTTTAAAACCAATAGTATTTTGGTGAAGTTACGATACATTCATTTACCAAAAAACCATCCAAAATTTGCCTTAATACAGCAGAAATTTAACAATTTTAGGCCGGAAAAGGACGTGGAGTTTTGGAATACCCACCAATTGCAGTTCAAAAATTCGGCATTAAATGACAGTATATGGGTGGAAATGAACCAGATATATAAAAAGCTACCTTTTTTAAATCCTGAAAATAGTAGCAACTACATCATTTCTGGCAAAAGCTTTCAAATGCCAGACTCATTAGATGTATATTTGGTAAAAATTAATCAGGCTCTACCAATCAATAGTGTAGCACCTTTTGAATTTGTAAAACCAACCATTAAAGAAGTAATTATTAATAGCAGACAACAGGAACTAGTTAAAAAGTTCGAAAAAGATATTACCAATGATGCGATCAAAACCAAGAAGTATGAAATTTATTAAATTCGGAATCTTTGCCTTTATTTTTTCTTTTGGCACCAGCCTTTTGGCACAGGAAATTATCCCGGAACCACAAACACAACCAAAGTTTAAAGCACTTGAAAAAAACGGCAAGCGTAAAGTAGATGGTATTATCGCTACTGTTGGAGACTATATTATTTTAGACTCTGATATTGATTTAGAATACATTGAATTAAAAAACCAACAAGTAGCCTTGGAGGATATCACTCGATGTCAGTTGCTAGGAAAATTAATGGAGGAAAAATTATATGCCCATCAAGCAAGATTAGATACTACTATAGTGGTAACAGATGCTGAGATTAACAACATGATGCAAGAACGTTTGGATTATATGGTGCAGCAAATTGGCTCGATGGAAAAAGTAATCAAATATTACAATAGAAAAGATGAAGATGATTTTAAATCTTTCTTTTTTGATATTTTAAAAACCAATAAGTTAACTGCAGAAATGCAAAACAAAGTAGTTGATGCAGTAGAAATTACTCCGGAAGAGGTAAGAACTTTTTTTAAAAAATTGGAAAAAGAAGAATTGCCACAATTTGGTGCAGAAGTAGAAGTTGCCCAAATTATTATTGAACCAAAAGTAACTCCGGAAGACAAACAAAAAACTATTGACCGACTAAATGAAATAAGAAATGATGTACTGAACAATGGAGCAAGTTTTACTACTCGTGCAGTATTGTACTCCCAAGACCCCGGATCAAGATCGCAAGGAGGTTATTACAAAATGAATCGAAAAACACCATTTGTAAAAGAGTTTAAAGATGTAGCATTTGGTTTGGCAGAGGGAGAAATTTCTAAACCATTTGAAACAGAATTTGGTTTTCATATTATTTTGGTAGAAAAAATTCGAGGACAAGAAATTGAATTGCGTCATATTTTGATTGTTCCAACAGTTACTGAAAAAGCAATTAGAGAAGCAAAAGAAAAAGCAGACGATATACGTAAAAAACTACAGAATAAAGAATTGACTTTTGCTGAAGCTGCTCGAGCTTTTTCCGATGAAAAAGAAACCAGAACCAATGGTGGTACTCTACTAAATCCGAAAACACAAGATACCAAATTTGAACTAACTAAAATGGATCCACAATTATATGCCATAGTATCTGATTTAAAAGAAGGAGATTTGTCAAGAGTTATTCCGGATGAAGACAAAAGAGGGAACAAACGTTTTAAAATCATGACAGTTACCAAACGAATTGACCCGCATACAGCAGATTATGCGATAGATTATGTAAAAATTAGAGATTTGGCTTTAAAAGAAAAACAAATTGAAACCATTGGGAAATGGACAGAAGAAAAAATTAAAGAAACTTATATCCGAGTAAATCCTCAATACCGTAATTGCGAATTTACCAACAACTGGATTAAATTATAATATGTCGAAAGTAGCCGCAGCCGAACGATTTGTAGCCAAACAGCAACAACTCAAACAAGAAATTGCCAAGGTCATTATTGGCCAAGACAAAGTAGTTCAAGAAATTTTAATTTCTATATTTTCCGGTGGTCATGCACTATTGGTTGGGGTTCCAGGTTTGGCAAAAACCTTAATGGTACATACCATTGCCAAAGCATTGGGGTTAGATTTTAAACGCATCCAGTTTACACCTGATTTGATGCCTTCGGATATTTTAGGAAGTGAAATTTTGGACGAAAGCAGACAGTTTAAATTTATAAAAGGTCCCGTATTTACCAATATTTTATTGGCAGACGAAATCAACCGTACGCCACCTAAAACCCAAGCAGCATTATTAGAAGCAATGCAAGAGCGTTCGGTAACTATTGCGGGCCATAATTATCCGTTAAGCAAACCATATTTTGTATTGGCAACCCAAAATCCGATTGAACAGGAAGGTACATATCCGTTGCCTGAGGCACAATTAGACCGTTTTATGTTTTCTATTCAATTAAATTATCCAACTTTTGAAGAGGAAGTTGCAGTAGTAAAAGCTACTACTTCCGGACATCAACCGGAAATCAATGCCTTATTTACTGCAGAAGAAATCTTAGAATACCAACAATTGGTTAGAGAAATTGTAGTAGCTGATAATGTGGTAGAATATGCCGTTAAATTGGTAACAGCCACCAGACCAAACCATCCGGATGCAAGTGAGTTTGTGAAAACTTATTTAGATTGGGGTGCAGGACCTCGTGCTTCGCAAAACTTAATATTAGCAGCCAAAGCCCATGCGTTATTTAACGGAAAATATTCACCAGACATCGAAGATGTGAAAGCTGTTGCTGAAGGTGTGTTGCGTCATCGTTTGGTTAAAAATTACCGTGCAGATGCCGAAGGCCTTTCCATGGAACAAATCATTGCCAAATTGGTATAAAGATGTTTGTATCGGAGCTACCAAAGCCAATTCAAGTTTTACAAATCAATCACCCGAAACCACTCTATATTCCGATAGATGTTTCGGCAGATAGCCCGTATTTTTCTCCGGGGATGTTTGCACATGCCTTTGAGGAAGTGGTGGATCAATATTTGCAAAGTGCTGATGCACAAGTAGCTTATGGAGGATATTTGGAAGTTCGAAATTTATACCAACAAAGTGCTGTTTTTCAACAACCCGACACCGAAGCTCGAAATATTCACTTAGGATTAGATTTATGGACCAAAGCAGGCACTCCAGTATTGGCAGCATGGGATGGGGTTATTCACAGTTTTCAAGACAATCAGGCATTTGGAGATTATGGACCTACCATTATTTTGGAGCATACTTTTTCAGAAATTACTTTTTATACACTTTACGGACATCTGCATCGTGCCAATTTAACTTGTTTACAAATTGGTCAAAAAGTACAAGCAGGTGACGTCATAGCCTCTTTAGGAGTTGCAGAAGAAAATGGCGATTATGCTCCACACTTACATTTTCAAATTATTTTAGACTTGCAAGGCAAATCAGGAGATTATCCCGGAGTTTGTGCCGCATCTGAACTAGATTCTTTTAAAGCCAACTGCCCAGATCCAGTTCCTTTTTTTGCTTTTTAAAGAAAATAGGCAATGGTTAATGATGAAGGTTAAAAGGTGAATGATAATTAAAAAGCTTATTGTTATTCACTCCTCACTAATGCCAATTTCTAAATTACCACATTTTCAAATTGCCAAAAAGCTCCATTGTAAATCCGTATCTTTGCAAAAATTCTGATTCATGACATTTTCTGATTGGCAACTTCCAAAAGCATTACAAAAAGCAATTGATACCATAGGTTATATCTACCCAACTCCCATCCAACAAAGGGCAATGCCTGTAGTGAGTTCCGGTAGAGATGTGATTGGAATTGCCCAAACCGGTACCGGAAAAACGTGGGCTTATTTGCTTCCTATCTTCAAACATTGGAAGTTTCAAAACACCCATACCCCAAGAGTAGTTATTTTAGTGCCAACCCGTGAATTGGTAGTGCAAGTATTGGCGGAAGTACAAAAACTTTCCGAATTTATGTCGGTTCGTTCTATAGGAGTATATGGTGGTACCAACATCAATACCCAAAGAGCTGCATTAATGGAAGGGGTAGATGTTTTGGTGGGTACTCCAGGAAGAACTTTAGATTTAGCATTGGATGGAAATTTACAGTTAGGAGCCTTGCAAAAATTAGTTTTAGACGAATTTGACGAAATATTGCAATTAGGATTCCGACCTCAAGTGGTCCAGCTGTTAACCATGATGAAAAACAAACGTCAGAACATTCTTTTTTCAGCCACTATGACAGATGAGGTAGATGAAATGATTGAAGAATACTTTGATTTGCCGGAAGAAGTTTCTTTGGCACCTTCCGGAACTCCTTTAGAAAAAATCCGACAAGGAGTTTGTAAAGTCCCCAATTTTTTAACCAAAATCAACGTGTTAAAACATTGGTTGTCGCAACCGGAACTAGAAAAAGTTTTGGTGTTTGTAAACAACAAAAAAATAGCTGATTTGGTATATGATGCCTTGCTTGAAGATGGATTTGAAAATACATTAGAGGTGATGCATTCCAATAAATCGCAAAACTATCGTTTGCAAGCCATTCAGGCATTTCAAAGCAACCAAATTCGAATCATCGTAACTACTGACGTGATGGCTCGTGGTTTAGATATTACCGATGTTACCCACGTAATTAACTTAGAAATTCCGTTAATTCCGGAACAATACATCCATCGTATTGGTAGAACCGGTAGAGCCCAAAAAGAGGGAGATGCCTGGACGATGGTTTCCAAAAAAGAGGAAGATGCTTGGCTAGAAATTGAAGTGTTGATGGAAACAGAAGTCCCTGAATTAACATTACCAAATGTGGAAATTTCAGAAAAGTTATTAGAATTTGAAAAAGAAAAACTTGCTCCAAAGTTTCTGTTAAAACGTCCGAAAATTGAGGGTAGAGGTGCTTTTCATGAAAAGAAAGAAAAAAACAAAAAAGTCAATTTAGGAGGTCCCGGACGAAGAAATCCTAAAACAGCATCCAAAGGAAATAGAGGTGCTTTAAAAGCTAATAAAAAGAAAAAGTAATTGGCTCAAATTGTTACTTTTGCTACTTCATTAAAATAGCAAATACTTGAATACCATCTTCCTCAAAAACAAAAAAGGGAATTGCGTATATTTACCTTTTTAAATATAAGCCTTCATGTTATTTAAAAACCCTGGACTTTTGTGGTTTTTGTTTTTATTGGTGATTCCAATTTTGGTGCATTTGTTGCAATTACAAAAATGGAAAGTAGAATATTTCACCAATGTTAAATTGTTGCAACAACTTCAATTACAATCGCAAAAAAGTTCTCAGTTAAAAAAATGGTTGTTATTACTTACTCGGTTGTTCTTATTAACAGCAATCATCTTGGCATTTTCCAAACCGTTTTTCCCCTCAAAACTAAACAAGGAACAAGCCGGAACCTTGGTATTTGTTTTAGACAATTCTTATTCTTTAGAAGCCAAAGGCAAAGAAGGCGTCTTGCTCAAACGAATAGGCCAAAGTTTGTTAGAAGAAATACCAGAAAACACCAATTTTCATTTGTTTACGATAAATGAAAACTTTGTAAACCAAGACATACAAAGCATGGCTAGTGTTTTGCAAAAACTAACCTATACGCCAAGTCCGTTTGACTTAGAGTTGATTCTTAACAGAATTAGAAACCAGTTTCCGAATGAAGCCCTTGAAATAGTGGTTTTAACCGATGGAAAAGGGAAAAACCCGAATTGGGTAAATTTAAAAAAAGACGAATTGGTTCGTTGGCATTACTTGCCATTGGTGTCGGAACAATTACACAATGTTTCTATTGATAGCGTTTACTTAACCAATGCTTCGGAGCAGTTCCATCAAATTGCGGTCAAGGTTTCTACCTTTGGCAATTACAATCAACCCATATCATTTGGAGTGTATGACCAAGGGAAGTTATTGGCAAAATCAATGCAAAAAATTAATAAGGAAGAAATTTTAACTTTCAACTTGCCAAAGCAAAATATTCATGGTTATGTAGCCATAGAAGATAATAGTTTGCCACATGATAACCAATACTTTTTTACCATTGCCAACCCCTCCAAACCTGTGGTTAGCGTGGTTGGAATCCCAGAAAAAGCAGGATACTTGAAAAGAATTTTTAGTCCCAATGAATTTGTTTTTCAAGTATTTTCTTCCCTAGAAGAAAACATTTGGGATAACACGGAAATATTAATTTTAAACGAAACGGAAAACATTTCTGAAAGTTGGAATGTCAGGTTGCAATCGTTTGTAGATCAAGGAGCCACACTAGTATTGATTCCGAAAGAAAATCATTCTATCAAAACCTTAAACAAGTTAACCGGAAATTTCGGAATTCGTTGGAATAATTTCCAAGAAAAGGAACAATGGATTTCCAAAATTGCTTTTTCTCATCCTTTATACAAAGGAGTTTTTACAGAGGAAATCCAGAATTTTGCATATCCTAAAACGGTAGGTAATTTTGGATTGCAAACCAATGCTGCTTCGGTATTGAGCTATGCAGATGGGAGCCCTTTTTTGACTGCTGCCAATGTTTCGCAAGGTTTGGTATTTGTTTTTGCAGCACCATTATCGGAAAAATGGAGTACGTTTAAGCAGACACCTTTGGTAGTACCAAGTTTATACAACATGGCTTTACAAAATAAAACTATAGGCATGCAAACCGCATGGTTGATGCAATCGCAAAGTATTTCTTTAGAAGTTAATATCAATAAAGAAGAAGTATTGACTCTAAATGGTCCGGCTGGAAGTGTGGTTCCGATGCAGCAAATCGGTAACCAAAAAGTTCGTTTGCGTTTGGAAGAAGAGCCAATGGTTCCGGGTAATTACGATTTGGTGGATAAAAAAGAACAAGTAGTACAGCAATTAAGTTTGAATGTGCCAAGAACAGAAAGTGATATTACCCAAACAAGTTGGGTAGAAAATGCAGAGGGCGAAGTGATTACCTCAGTAGAAAAGTTCTTATTCGACTTAAAATCTAAACAAACAGAAACCAATCTTTGGAAAGCCTTTGTATCTTTGGCACTCTTATTTTTGGTTTTAGAAACCTTGATTCAAAAATACCTACGATAACACAACATACAGCCTATGCAACTATTAATCCAACAAGTAACGCTGTTTGCACCTAAAAGTGAATTTCACTTGAAAACCAAAGATGTGCTAATACAAGATGACAGCATCCAACAAATTGCCGATTCTATTTCTGTTAAAGCAGAGCAGGTAATTCCGGCTTCCGGTTATGTGCTTTCTGTAGGATGGTTGGATGGATTGGTTAGTTTTGGTGAGCCAGGTTATGAAGAAAGAGAAACCATTGCTAATGGATTACAAGTTGCAGCAAAGTCTGGTTTTACGCATGTAATTTTACAACCAAACACTTTACCGGTTACTGATAATGAAGTGCAAGTATCGTGGTTGCAACAAGCCTCGCAACATACTGCTACCAAAATTTTGGTACAAGGAGCTTTAACCAAAAAATCCGAAGGCAACCATATGGCAGAAATGTATGCCATGCACCAAGCAGGAGCCGTTTGCTTTGGAGATTATGGCAAGTCGGTTGACAATAGTTTGTTGTTGAAAATAGCTTTGGAATATACCAAAGATTTTAATGGTTTGGTGGTTGCATTTTCTCAAGATACACATTTGGCATTTAAAGGGTATGTGCATGAAGGTGAAGTAAGCACTAAATTGGGTATGAAAGGAATTCCAGCTATGGCAGAAGCGGTTGCCGTAGCAAGAAATTTAGCAATTTTAGAATACACTGGTGGAAAGTTGCATCTGCCAATTATCAGTACTTTAGCATCGGTAAAATTGATTCAGGAGGCAAAAGCCAAAGGGTTACAAGTAACATGTTCTGTTTCGGTACATCATTTGTGTTTAACGGATGAAAACTTAGTCTCTTTTGATGCCAATTACAAAGTAAGACCTCCATTGCGAGACGAAGCTACTCGACAAGGCTTGGTGCAAGCAGTGTTAGATGGCGTGATTGACATCATCGTTACAGACCATTGTCCGATAGACATCGAACATAAGAAATTAGAATTTGACTTGGCAAAATTTGGAACCATTGGATTAGAATCTGCTTTTGGAGCTCTTTGTCAAGTATTGCCTTGGGAAGTGATAGTAGAAAAATTAACCAGTGGTTACGCTGTTTTTGGAGTAGAAGAACCACATATTGAAGTTGGACACAAAGCCAATTTGACTTTATTTGATCCGAACAAATCTTGGGAGTTTCAAGAAAAAGATATTTTAAGTAAATCAAAAAATTCAGCTATGTTAGGCAAACTTATGAAAGGAAAAGCAGTAGCAGTAATACATCAAAATCAAGTAGTATATGGGAATTAATAGCATGGAACAAGACAAAAAAGTGGCAGTAGTTTCATATCTCACGATTATCGGGTGTTTGATTGCGATTTTTATGAACCAAGACAAACATGCCTTTGCGAGTTTTCATATTCGTCAATCTTTAGGAATCTCACTTACGTTTTATGCATTGGGATATATTGTAGGAAGTTTTGATACTTGGCTGATTACCACACCATTTTATGTGTTTTTCTTTTTGTTGTGGATATTTGGTTTTACCGGAGCACTGCAAGGAGAATACCGCAGCGTTCCAATTTTAGGAGCTTTATTTCAAAAAGTTTTTAAATCGTTATAAGCCAAAAAAATGTTAGAGTATTTGTTGCAAAAACCTACTATTGAGAAAGAAAAGTATCCATTATTGGTGTTGATGCATGGCTACGGGAGTAATGAACAAGATTTGTTTTCTTTTGCTTCGGAATTACCTAAAGATGCTTATGTGTTATCGTTGCAAGCACCACACGACTTACAATATGGTAGTTATGCATGGTATGCTATTTATTTTGATGCAGGACCTAATAAGTTCTCTGATATACCACAAGCAATTGAAAGTAGAGAAACCATCAAAAGTTTTGTGGAAGAATTTTGCAAAAATCACCCAATTGATACCAAACATATTACGTTGATTGGCTTTAGCCAAGGTGCCATTTTAAGTTATGCTTTGGCATTGTCGTATCCGCAAACTTTCCCAAAAATTGTTGCTTTAAGTGGATATTGTAATCCGGAAATGTGTGTGGAAAATTACGCACATAATGATTTTACCAACCTACAAGTTTTTACGTCACATGGTACAGAAGACCAGGTAATTCCGGTAGCATGGGCCAGAAATACCAGAGATTTTTTACAAAACTTAGCCATTACGTGTACCTATCATGAATATCCTGTAGGACATGGGGTGACACCTCAAAATTTTTGGGATTTTAGAAAGTGGTTGGAGTAGGTTTTATTCTTTATTAGTAAAAACTGACGAAAGAGATTATAAAATTACGCTTTATTAAGGAAGGTATTCCTTATATTAAAAGGTACACAAAAAAAGGTCTACAAATAAATTCCCTTTGTCAAGTTGAACTCGTTTCAGCTTTTAATTTAAACTAGATATTGAGTTATTAATAGATTCTGAAACAAGTTCAGAATGACAGCGAGTTAATTTTTGAAGACCAACTTTGGTTATATAAAATAGTCAATAACTTACACCTTCATAATTTCCGCTTCTTTTACGGCAAGAATTTCGTCAATTTTTTTGATGTAGCTATCGGTTAATTTTTGTATTTGTTCTTCTGCAGTTTTGCAAATATCTTCCGAAGTACCATTTTTTTCTTCTTTCTTGATATCGGTATTGGCATCTTTACGTGCATTTCTAACACCAATTTTCGCATCTTCTGCTTCACTTTTGGCTTGTTTTACCAAATCTCTCCTTCTTTCCTCCGTTAAAGGTGGCACAGAAATTATGATGTTATCTCCATTATTCATTGGGTTAAAGCCCAAATTTGCCACTTGAATTGCTTTTTCAATAGGCTGTAACATCGATTTTTCCCATGGGGTTACTGTAATGGTTCTGGCATCAGGAACATTGATGTTGGCAACTTGCGAAAGCGGTGTCATAGAACCATAATATTCTACAAACACTCCTCCCAGCATTTGCGGGGTTGCTTTTCCAGCTCGGATATTTAAAAATTCTTTTTCTAAGTGCGCAATGGAATGCTCCATGGATTCCTTAGCAGTGTCAATAATAAAATTAATTTCTTCCGTCATTTTCGTACAATTTTTAATTAAATAGTTACGGTGGTTCCTATGGTTTTTCCTTGACAAACTTTTAATAAGTTGTCCTCTTGGTTCATGTCAAAAACAATGATTGGCAATTTATTTTCTTGGCTTAAAGTAAATGCTGTGGTATCCATTACATTCAATCCTTTGGCCAAAACCTCTTCAAATGAAATATAGTCGAATTTCACAGCATCTTTGTGCTTTTCTGGGTCGGCATCATACACCCCATCTACTCTGGTTCCTTTTAAAATAACATCTGCACTAACTTCCACTCCTCTCAAAACAGCAGCAGTATCGGTAGTGAAATACGGATTTCCGGTACCAGCACCAAAAATTACAATTCTACCTTTTTCTAAGTGTCTAACCGCTCTTCTTTTAATGTAGGGTTCGGCAATAGCTTCAATTTTTAAAGCCGTTTGCAGTCGGGTTGGCATTCCGGCTTCTTCCAAAGCACCCTGTAAAGCCATTCCGTTAATCACGGTTGCCAACATTCCCATGTAATCTCCTTGCACACGATCCATTCCATTACTTGCTCCAGCTACCCCTCTAAAAATATTACCACCACCAATTACAATGGCAATTTGCACTCCTAAGTCGTACACTTTTTTAATCTCTTTTGCGTATTCTGCTAACCTTTTAGGGTCGATTCCGTATGAGCGTTCTCCCATCAAGGCTTCTCCACTTAGTTTAAGTAATATTCGTTGGTATTTCATGAAAAGGGATTTTACTTTTTTTGCCTTGCAAATATAACAAGATTGTTTTGCCTGAAAAACACTTCATATAAACTTTAGCAAGTGGCTGTGTAATAAAAGTTACATTACTATTGGGGATAAAGCATTACTTTTGTGTTGTTAAATTTCAAAAAAATGAAAGCTATTTTACAAGATGCATTGCAAAACGCAATGACTTACTCAAAATATCGAGAAAAAATAGATTTATTATTGGCACAACAACTTTCAACTGGAAATATACAAAACGAAAACTTATTAAATTTTAGCCAATTAAATGTAACTAGAATGCATCGATTAGACAAAACCATTTCGGTTCCGGATGAAATCAAATTGGCAATGCAACAAATCAATCGACCGATGATTTGGTTGGTGCTTACCGAAGGTTGGTGTGGAGATGCTGCTCAAATTGTACCGGTATTACATCACTTAAGTGAAACTTCGGATAAAGTTCAATTTTTATTGGTTTTAAGAGATCAAAACGATGCCTTAATGCAACATTTTTTGACCAATGAGAGCAAGTCAATCCCAAAACTAGTTGCATTGGATGCTGTTACTTTGGAAGTGGTGTTCGATTGGGGACCTCGACCAGAAGGAGCTCAGCAATTGATGAGCGATTACAAAGCACAACATGGCAAAATTGATGATTTTATTAAAACTGAATTGCAAAAATGGTACACCAAAGACAAAGGCATGCAAATTATGCAAGAAGTAGTAGAAAAAGTGCAGTCGTTGGAATTGATTTCATAAAAACAATTGCTTTTTTAGTACTTATTTTTTTTTTCAATGCAATCCATTCTCAACAAAATCGGACCAATGATTTATTAGAATTTTTACAAAACCAATCGGATACCCTATTGCAAAAAGTACTTTCCGAATCTGATAAATACCAGTGGCAGTGTCAGTTTTCCTATTTGAATGGCAGTCGTTGGCACAAAGTTTTTATTGGTGACTCAATCCAATATTTTTATCCGGCCAGCACTGTAAAATTACCTTTGGCTTTATTGGCTTTAGAAAAATTAAATGAGTTAAATATTCCATTACAAGCCCATTATAAAACTCAAGGAGAAAATGATTGGCAGACATTTGAACAGGATCTTGAAGATATTTTTGTTTTAAGTGGTAACGAAAGCTACAATAGATTATTTGATTTTTTAGGAGGCAGAGATAAAATTAATAAAAGAATACATGAGCTTGACATTAACGCAATAATTCAACATAAATTAGCTATTAACAGGGCTTACACCTCTAAAGTTAGAAATACCAAAGTTAAAGTTAATCAAGAAATTATAAAAATTAAGTATCCGAAAAGCAACCCAATAAGTGCATTGAAAATTATAGGAGTGCATAAAGGAATTGGTTATATAGAAAAAGGAAAAGTTAAAAGCGTTCCTATGGATTTT
>CAZAHJ010000024.1:15672-25349 GCA_964485115.1 uncultured Flavobacterium sp. | reverse complement strand
CCAATGCCCAATGGTCTTCTCCTCAATCTGTTGCTTATTTTAACCAAAATGGTTCCAATTTTTCTTTCCAAGAGGGAATAATTATTCGAAGCGGGCAAGCAGCTTTTTCTCAAGGGCAATATACGGGTAATAATTTAAGTAGCAGTGTTGGAAATTTTACTGACCCTTTTTTACAAAACCTCAGCAATCAATCGAGTGGACAAAGTACTGCCATTAGAGATGTTGCTTTTTTAGAATTTGATTTTGTGCCAATTTCCAATGCTTTTAGCTTCGATTTTTTATTTGCTTCCAATGAATATGGTGAATTTCAATGTATATCGAATGATATTTTTGCATTTGTTTTAACCAATTTAGCTACTGGGGTTTCAGTTAACCTTGCTGTTGTTCCTAGCACCGGACAAGCTATAAATGTTAGAAGCATAAGAAATGCTGCATTTAATTCAAATTGTACTTCCAGTAATGCAGAACTTTTTGGAACTTTTAATGTTTTAAATCCAGGCAACAGTAGTTTAAATATGAGAGGAAATACCATTCCTCTAAACGCAAGTGCAATATTGGTTCCAAATCAACCCTATCGAATTAGATTAGTAATTGCTGATTATGGCGATTCAGAATTTGATTCAGCAATTTTTGTACAAGCTGGTAGTTTTGAAACCAACTTTAGCCTTGGTGATGATATTACCATATGTAGTGGTGAGGAAGTTACAATTTCTGTTCCGTTTGACAATTCTTATAATTTTCAATGGCTTTATAATAACAATCTTATTCAAGGAGCTACACAAGCATTTTTAACTATTCAAAATACAGGCAATTATAGTATTGAAATTACCAAAGGAAATTGCTTTTTAACAGATCAAATTACTGTTAACGAGCTCAGTGTAAACACCCCAATCTCTATTTTTGACTGTTCTAATGGTACCGGACAAGGGACCTTTGATTTAACACCAAACAATGCCTCCTTACTTGGAATTGATAGTTCAGTTTATGAAATTTTTTATTTTGCTTCATTAACAGACATTGCAAACTGGAACCCAATACCAGCAGCATTATTAAGTAATTTCACTTCAACACCTCAAGAAATTTATATTAAGATTAAACATATTACAACTGGAGCGATTTGTAATGCTACATATAATTTCCCATTAATTTTATTACCCGAATTAAATAGCCCTAGCCAAGTTGTCGTTAGTTTTTGTGCAATTTCAACCAATTTCCCTTACAACTTAGCTTTGAGCCAACAAGAAATAATAAATGGTCAAACTGGAAATTTTTTGTTTACCTTTTATACAAGTGAAACTAACGCCGTTAACAATGCATTTGCTATTGATCCAAATATAGTTATTCCACAAGGCATTAGTTCCATTACTTATTGGTCAAGAATTTATTATGCAAACAATCCCTCTTGTTTTCAAATTGTTTCAATAGAAATTCAGGTGTTTGATTTGCCATTAGTTGATAGTTTAGATTTAGTGATTGTTTGTAATAGTTTTACACTACCTCCATTAACAAATGGTAATTATTTTACTGGGCCAAATGGAACAGGAACGCCATTGTTTGAAGGAAATGTTTTAGATGAAGATGGCGTATATTATATATTCAATGGCCCTGATGCAAACGGTTGCAGTAGTCAGACTAGTTTTACAGTGGTTTTTATTGAAAACTATGAACCAATTAGAGATAATTGCGGAACTCACATTGTTACACTACCTTATGATATTGGTGGGTTTTTTACTGCACCCGGAGGGCCTAATGGAGCTGGAGTTGAAATTTTACCTGGTACTGTTTATGAAAACAACACCCAAAATAGTATCAGCATTACTTTATATTACTATGCAGAGATTGATGGGGTTGTTTGCCAGGATGAAGCTTATGAAATTTTCATCCATCCAATCCCATTGGTAGACGATTTGCCCGATGTTACTTATTGTGACGGCTTTATTTTACCCCCTTTAACCAACGGAAATTATTATGCATTTAGCGAAGGAGGAGATTTAATTTTACCAGGAACTACTATTACAACTACTCGTGATATTTTTATACGAAACACTAACGAGTTTTGCGAAGCTGAAAGTAGTTTTTTAGTACAAATAGTTGATACCAACACTTTCGTTCCTCAATTTGGTTGTGGAGGCTATACTTTGCCTGCAATTTCTTTTGGAAACTATTACACCCAGCCAAACGGACAAGGTGATTTGATTGACCCAACCATTCCTATTACCCAAAACACAATTGTTTACTATTTTACCAACACTACCACAGCTCCTAATTGTACTGAAAATCTAGTTTATGATATTACTATATTACCTCTACCTGAAGTAGATAACATTCCAAGCAATACCTATTGTGGTTCTTATTTGCTCCCTCCACTAACCAATGGAACCTATTATCGCTTACCTGGTGGTCCAAACACACCAGACCAAGAAATGTTAAGTCCATTCCGAATAATTGATTTATCTGGAGCTGATTTATCTCCAGGTACATATTACATATATAACGGGCCAAATAGTTTTGGATGTATTACTGATTATTCGTTCACGATACAAATTGAACCAAACCCTGAAATTGATGAAGTAATAGACAGAATTGAATGTAGTGCTTACACTGTATCTTCAACAAATGGGTCCATTTATACTGCTCCTGGAGGGCCTAACGGAACTGGTACCATTGTTGCTTCCAACCAATCATTTAACGAGCAAAGAACTTTTTATCTGTATGCCATAAATAACAACAATGGATGTGAAGTTGACAATCCGTTTACCGTATTTTACAACGGTATTGATTTGCCAGACTATGAAAATATAATAAAGTGTGTAGACGATTTATATTCACTTCCTCCCTTAACACATGTGCCTAATTTTCCTACCACCAATTACAGCATTGGATATTTTTGGGATGCAAATGGTATCAATCCAATTCCAAGTAATTTTGTGTTTGATACCGCTGGAACTTTTACCATATATGTTTTTGCTACCAATGAGGGTAGATTTGGCGTTAATTGTATAGATGAAAAAAGTTTTACAATAACTATTGTTGATCTTCCTATTCTTCCAGATGTTTCATTATTACAAGGAAACTTTTGTGGTAATTTAACTCTAACCGCATTACAAAATTCTAGTCAATATAGCTTTGGATATTATACCGAATCTGGAGGAAATGCTTCAAGTTTAATTTCAGCAAATAATTACGAGTTTAACCAACCAGGTACATACACAGTTTGGCTATATGGTATAAGCACTCAAAATAACACCTGCTTCAAAGAAACCTCGTTTACATTTCGAATTTTCCCAAAATTAAGTTTTCACATTCCGAATCGTGTCATTTGTGTAGATCCGGTTACCAGTGTTACACTTCAACCTATCTCTTTACAAGTGCCTATCAATCCAAATCAATATCAAATTACTTGGACTCTTAACGGAAATATAGTAGGGACAGGTAATAATTTGCTAGTTTTTCAAGGGGGACAATATGAAATACAAGCCATCAAAGTACCTAATGAAACTCCACCACAATGCGATTATTTACCTTTTACAGTTACCGTAGAGGCCTCAAGTGCACCTATTGCAGAGGTGGTAGTAACCCAACCGTTTGAGAATATTGCCAATGCTTCTGTGAATATTCTTCAAGGCTTAGGAACTTATGTTTATAGTTTAGATGGCGCAGATTTCCAAAGTTCACCTATTTTTGAGAATATAGCTCCCGGATTTCATCAAATTACAGTATTTGATACCAAGGGAAATTGTGGACAACAAGTGCTTTCGTTTTTTGTTTTAAAACATCCCAAATATTTTACACCAAATGGCGATGGTAGAAATGATACTTGGAAAATTGACGGTTTGTTTATTACTTTACCCGAAGCAACGGTGCAAATTTATGATCGTTATGGCAAATTCATCAAGCAATTAACACCTCAAAGTCCATCTTGGGACGGAACCTTTAATGGAATTGCTTTGCCTTCTACGGATTATTGGTTTCAAATTTTTTATCAAGATTTAGACGGAAACAACAAAGAATTTAAATCGCATTTTAGTTTAAAAAGATGATGGAATAATAATTGGTATCTTTGCAATCCAAAAATATATCCCATATATGCTTGAAGATAAAACTCCAAAAAAAACCAGCTTATCTGAATTGGGTGAGTTTGGTTTGATAGAACACTTAACCAAACATTTTTCGATAGGTCAAAAAAGTACCCAAAAAAGTATTGGAGATGATGCAGCAGTATTGGATTTTAAAAACCAACGCACAATAGTTTCTACAGATTTACTGATTGAAGGAATACATTTTGACTTGGCTTATATGCCTTTAAAACATTTAGGTTACAAAGCTGTGGTAGTAAATGTATCCGACATTTGTGCCATGAATGCAACTCCTACACAAATAACTTTTTCATTGGCAGTGAGCAATCGTTTTCCGTTAGAAGCTTTGGAAGAATTATATGCTGGAGTAGCCTTGGCTTGTGAAAAATACCAAGTGGATTTGGTTGGTGGTGATACCACTTCCTCCCAAAAAGGATTGATTTTATCTGTAACAGCTATAGGCACAGCTAAAGAAAAAGAATTGGCTTACAGAAACGGAGCCAAAGTAAATGATTTATTGGTAGTTACCGGAGATATTGGAGCAGCTTATATGGGATTGCAAGTTTTGGAAAGAGAAAAACAAGTTTTTCAGGTAAACCCAAACAATCAACCAGACTTAGAACCATATACTTATTTAATTGAAAGACAATTAAAACCGGAAGCCAGAAACGATATCAAAAACTTATTGGAAAAGTTGGAAGTAACACCAACATCCATGATTGACATATCAGACGGTTTATCGTCAGAAATTTTACATTTATGCAAAGCATCCAATGTTGGGGTGCAATTATTTGAAGAAAAATTACCCCTCGACCCTCAATTAATTTCTACGTGTGAAGAATTTAACGTAGATAGTACTACTATCGCTATTAACGGTGGAGAAGACTATGAGTTGTTATTTACCATTCCATTAACCGATTTTGAAAAAATAAAAGGAAATCCAAATTTATCCGTCATCGGACATATCACAGAAGCTTCCCAAGGGATGCATTTAGTTAGCAGAGCTGGAGAAAATATCCCGCTGAAAGCAAGAGGGTGGAATTCCCTAAAAAAAGACTAACAAAAAAAGCCTTTAACTAAAAAAAGTTAAAGGCTTTTTATATAGTTGCTGAAAATTTAATCTTCTCCTATCATAGAAATTCTCATGGTATTCACCATCCCTTTTTGGGCAACTGGCATCGCCATTAAATTAATCAACATGTCGCCTTTTTGAACAAAACCTTTGTCTTGTGCAAACTGGTTCACATCCTCTACAGTTTCATCTGTAGAAACATATTTTTCGTAATAAAAACTTTTAACTCCCCAAAGCAAACTCAACTGCGTTAATATATTTTTATTTGAGGTAAACACTAAAATGTGTGCTTGAGGTCTCCAAGCCGAAATTTGAAAAGCAGTATAACCACTGTTGGTTAAAGTAGAAATCGCTTTGGCTTTTATTTCGTTAGCCATGTTGGCAGCGTGATAACAAATTGATTTGGTTACAAATCGCTTGGTACGAACATGAGGAGGGTTGTGTGGAACTTGAATTAAAGGACTATCTTCCACCGAACGGATAATTTTTGTCATCGTTTCAATTACTTGAACCGGATAATTCCCAACAGAGGTCTCTCCTGAAAGCATTACTGCATCTGCACCATCCATTACAGAGTTGGCAACATCATTTACCTCTGCCCTAGTTGGAGTTAAACTGGTAATCATGGTTTCCATCATTTGGGTAGCAACAATTACCGGAATACGAGCCGTTTTGGCACGATGAATCAACTTTTTTTGAATCAACGGAACTTCCTCAGCAGGAACTTCAACACCTAAATCACCTCTAGCAACCATCAAACCGTCGCAAAATGCAACAATTTTGTCGATATTTTCTACCGCTTCCGGTTTTTCAATTTTAGCAATAATCGGAATTTTATGGTCAGAATGTTTAGCAATTAAATCTTGCAAATCTTCTAAATCTCTTGGGTTTCTAACAAAAGATAAAGCAATCCAATCTACTTTATTTTCAATAGCGAAAATGGCATCTTTGATGTCTTTTTTGGTCAAAGCTGGTAAAGAAACATTGGTATTGGGTAAATTAACCCCTTTTTTTGATTTTAAAGGTCCACCTTGCAAAACCACCGCCTCCACTTCGGTGTTTTTATCGGTTTTGGTTACTTGAAAAATTAATTTCCCGTCATCCAATAAGATTTTTTCTCCAGGATTCACATCTCTTGGAAATTCTTTATAGTTCATGTAAACTCTTTCCTTGGTACCTGGAATATCCTCAGCTGTGGTAAATGTAATCACATCTCCTTTTTGTACTACCACATCTTCTTTCATTACTCCAACTCTTAATTTTGGACCTTGTAAATCCGCTAAAATTCCGGTAGTATATCCAAATTCTTCGTTTAATTGTCTAATGATGTCTATTCTTTCTTTAACATCTGCGTAATCTGCATGCGAAAAATTGATTCGAAACACATTTACTCCGGCATTAATCATGTCTTTAATTACCTTTTTGGTAGAACAAGCTGGCCCTAAAGTGGCAACAATTTTAGTTTTTTTAGTAGTAGGCATTTAATTGAAAATTAAATAGTTTTTATTTTTTATTTGAGTCCAAGCAACCGCATAAGCTGAAGTAACTTGAGGTATTTTTTGTAATGTTTTTAACCACTCTTCCCCTTTGGCAGCAGCATCTAATCCTTCAATTTTAAATAGGTAAGGTACTTGCTTTAATTCTGGTAAAAAGTGGTATGTGGCAGTAACCAATTGGTTGTTAAATAATCCAGCTGGAGTAGAAATTTCTTCTGACACTTCTACATGGTTTTCAATCAAATAACACCGAAATCCCTCCAAATCATCTAAAGCAAAAAATTGAGTGAAATCGATGGTTTTTTTTTGA
Source organism: uncultured Flavobacterium sp. (assembly GCA_964485115.1). Taxonomy (GTDB): domain Bacteria; phylum Bacteroidota; class Bacteroidia; order Flavobacteriales; family Flavobacteriaceae; genus Flavobacterium. The sequence goes on along the minus strand of CAZAHJ010000024.1, from coordinate 18,395 downwards.
AAGGTTACCAAAATTGGTTTTTTTGAAATGGCAAACATGACATTACTATGTTTATTCATAAAAAAAGCCAATCGATCCATTTCCATATTGGTATGAATGGCTAATAACTGACTTTCTTCTTCTTCCTGAATATCATAGACCAATTTGTGCACAGCCATGGTTCTATATTTTGGTAAATATATTAAAAGCCCTTGTAACAAGGAGGCTATTTGGTGTAACTTAACTTAATTTTACTAACGAAAACGTTTTAGTATTTCTATTTTCGTTCCATTTTTTCTTGAAAAGCATAGTAAGCTCTTTTAGCTGCGTTTTCTTCTGCTTTCTTTTTTGAAGTAGCTCTTGCCTTGGCAATTAGTTCGTTGTTGATATACAATTTTACGGCAAAATGCTTTTGCGATTCGTTAGTTATTTCTTCAAAAAATTCAAAATTAAATGGGTATTTGTGTTTTTGACACCATTCTATTAACATCCCTTTATAGCTAATTACTTTGCCTTCTAACTTGGCAATATCAACATACGGAACAATTACTTTACGGTGAATGAAATCGTGACACACTTCAAAGCCTTTGTCTAAAAAAATAGCGCCAACTAACGCTTCAAAAATATTTCCGTAAATATTATCTCCAAAGTGTTGTGTAGGCACTTTGCTTTGCACTAACGGAAGTAAATTTAAGTCTTTCCCCAATTCGTTTAAATGTTCTCGTGAAACAACTTTTGAACGCATTTTGGTTAAATAACCCTCATCTCCCTTTGGTACTTTTTGAAACAAATGTGCTGCAATTACAGCACTAAGCATCGCATCCCCTAAAAATTCTAACCTCTCATAGTTGATGGGATTCCCATTTTCATCCATTTTATTTACAGATCGATGTATAAAAGCTTTTCGGTAATATTTTGCGTTTACAGGAGATACTCCTGTTATTTTTTGGATGGTTTGTAAAAAAATCCCGTCATCATCTGAGCGGGATTTTAAAAATATTTTCGAAAAAAGTCGCATCTACAAAACTACAATTCTAATTTTTTCATCAACACACAAGCATTGTGTCCACCAAAACCAAAAGTGTTGCTCATTACCACTTTCATGTCACGTTTTTGTGCCACATTAAAGGTAAAATTAAGTTTACTATCAATCTCTTCATCATCCGTAAAGTGATTGATGGTTGGTGGTACCATTCCGTAGTGAATAGACATGATAGATGCAATGGCCTCAATTGCTCCAGCAGCTCCTAACAAATGTCCGGTCATCGATTTGGTAGAATTTAAGTTCATTGTATAAGCATGTTCCCCAAAAACCTTTAAAATTGCTTTGCTTTCTGCTATATCTCCTAACGGAGTTGACGTTCCGTGCATGTTTACCCCACAAACATCCGTTGGCTGTAATCCTGCATCGCGTAAACAATTAATCATTACATTGGTTGCTCCTAAACCTTCCGGATGCGGAGCAGTGATATGATGGGCATCGGCCGACATTCCGCCTCCACCAATTTCGCAATAAATTTTTGCTCCTCTAGCTATGGCATGTTCATATTCTTCTAACACCAATGCTCCTGCTCCTTCCCCTAAAACAAAACCTTCACGATCTTTATCCATTGGTCTAGAAGCCGTTTTTGGATCATCGTTTCTGGTAGACAAAGCATGCATGGCATTAAAACCACCCATTCCTGCAGCGGTTACTGCGGCTTCTGAACCTCCAGCTACAATTACATCTGCTTGACCTAATCTGATATAATTAAATGCATCAATCAACGCATTGGTAGAAGATGCACATGCAGAAACAGTAGTAAAGTTTGGTCCTCTAAAACCATATTTGATAGAGATATGTCCACCTGCAATATCTGCAATCATTTTTGGAATAAAAAAGGGATTAAATTTAGGTGTTCCATCTCCAGTAGCATAGCCTATAACTTCTTGCTGAAAGGTTTCTAACCCTCCAATACCGGAACCCCAAATTACTCCTACTCTATCCTTATCTAATTGATCCATATTAAAGTTGGCATCTTGAATGGCTTCTTCAGATGCTACTAAAGCATACTGAGCATATTTGTCCATTCTGCGAACTTCTTTTCTGTCGATAAAATCTTCTGCATTAAAATTTTTTACTTCGCAAGCAAATTGAGTTTTAAACTTGGAAGCATCAAAATGAGTGATTGGTGCAGCCCCGCTTACCCCATTAATCAAACCATTCCAATATTCTTGAATGTTATTTCCGACTGGAGTAAGTGCTCCTAAACCGGTTACTACAACTCTTCTAAGTTTCATTTGTTGTTTTTTAATTGTTTTAATTTCTTCCATGTATTTGGAAGAAGCTATATCTCAAATTTGTGATCCCAGTTTGATGGTATAAATCTTACAAACTTGTTTGGAACGAATTTAAAAAAAATCAGCGACTTAACTGTAAACCTCTTAACTTTTGTTCAAACAAAAATAACCGATGTTACGTTATTAAACAAAAAAACCTTGAATTTAGTTGTAAAATCAAGGAATTTATGATAGTCTTAAAAACAAAAGCCCATTGCAATAATGGGCTAATTGAATTTATTTCTTAGCTTCTTCGATGTAAGAAATAGCTTGACCAACTGTTGCAATGTTTTCTGCTTGATCATCTGGAATTTGAATATCAAATTCTTTTTCAAACTCCATAATCAATTCAACAGTGTCTAAGGAGTCCGCTCCTAAATCGTTAGTGAAGCTTGCTTCAGATACTACTTCGTTCTCGTCAACAC
>CAZAHJ010000024.1:0-15662 GCA_964485115.1 uncultured Flavobacterium sp. | reverse complement strand
TCTTGATGCAATGTCTGACATAATGTTTAATTTTTAGTTTAATCGGCACAAAAATAAAAAACTTTATTTTATAAATTGATTTTTGCTGCTAAAAGTGCTTCAAAAGTTTCATTTTTAGACTTTCTCCATGTAAAAAATAGGATTTTTCTCAAAAAAATTAATTCCTTTGCAAAACACAACCAACCACAACTATCCTTGAAAAATCTAATTCTTTTTGCATCTGGCTCGGGCACCAATGCCGAAAATATCGTTTTGTACTTTCAAAACCATCCAAGCATTAAAATAGTGCATTTATTTTGTAATAAACCGGAAGCAAAAGTGTTGGAAAAGATGCAAAAACTTCAAATTCCGACTACCGTTTTCTCTAAAAATGAATTTTTAAATGGTATTTTATTGGACCAATTAAAGAATTTACAAGCAAGTGCAATTGTGTTAGCAGGCTTTTTATGGAAAATCCCGGAAATTATGGTAGCAACATTTCCAAATCGCATCATCAATATTCATCCTGCCTTACTTCCAAAATATGGCGGAAAAGGCATGTATGGCAACCATGTGCACGAAGCTGTATTGCAAAATAAAGAACCCGAAACCGGCATCACCATTCATTTGGTTAATGAACATTACGATGAAGGAGCTATTTTATTCCAAACAAAATGCGATATCAAACATGTTTTAACTATTGAGGATATTGCCAAAAAAGTTCATGCCTTAGAATATGCCCATTTTCCGAAAGTAATTGAAAACTATCTATCATCTATATGAATTCATTTGAAGTAATTATTTATACTGATGGTGCTTCTAAAGGAAATCCAGGCCCTGGAGGTTATGGAATTGTAATGGAGCAGGTTGGTTCGCATTATCGAAAAGAATTCAACGAAGGATTTGCATTAACCACCAACAATCGAATGGAATTAATGGCTGTGATAGTAGGTTTGGAGCAATTAAAAAAAACTCCTACCATAGTTTTGGTGGTTTCCGACTCAAAATATGTGGTAGATGCCGTGAATTTAAAGTGGGTTTTTAGTTGGGAAAAAAAAGGGTTTCAAGGCAAAAAAAATCCAGATTTGTGGAAGCGATTTTTACAAGTGTACCGAAAGCATAATGTACAAATGCAATGGATTAAAGGACACAACCAACACCCACAAAATGAACGATGTGATGCTTTGGCTGTACTGGCCTCTTTGCAACCAAATCTTTCAAAAGACCATGGATATGAAAACGAAAACAAAGGAATTTTTTTCTGAAACTTCTCTGAAAAAAGCACTGAAAAAGTCTTTCCAAATCACTAAGTAAAACGTATCTTTGCCTCTTAATTTTACCTTCATGAACAAATTATTAATCGTAGGCACCGTTGCCTTTGATGCTATAGAAACCCCTTTCGGTAAAACCGATAAAATATTGGGAGGTGCTGCTACTTTTATTGGTTTATCTGCTAGTCATTTTTCATTAAATGGTGCAATTGTATCGGTGGTAGGAGAAGATTTTCCGGAAGCATATTTACAACTTTTGCAACAAAAAAATATTGATATTTCTGGTATTGAAATTGTAAAAGGCGGAAAAACCTTTTATTGGAAAGGAAAATACCACAACGACTTAAATTCAAGAGATACATTGGTTACCGAACTAAATGTATTGGCCGATTTTAATCCGAAAGTCCCTGTTGCATACCAAGATGCTGATGTAGTGATGTTAGGAAACTTACATCCGAACATTCAAATAAGTGTATTAGATCAAATGACTCAAAAACCAAAATTAGTGGTGTTGGATACCATGAACTTTTGGATGGATTGTGCGTTAGCTGGACTAAAAGAAGTCATGAAACGAGTGGATGTAATTACGATTAATGATGAAGAAGCTCGACAACTTTCGGGTGAATATTCGCTAGTAAAAGCGGCAAAAGTAATTCATGAAATGGGGCCAAAATATGTGGTAATAAAAAAAGGAGAGCACGGAGCCTTGTTGTTTCATAATCAAGAGGTGTTTTTTGCCCCGGCTTTACCTTTGGAAGAAGTTTTTGACCCAACCGGTGCAGGAGATACGTTTGCAGGAGGTTTTACTGGTTATTTAGCCCAATCCGGAAATATTTCGTTCCATAACATGAAAAATGCGATCATTCAAGGTTCCAATTTGGCCTCCTTTTGCGTAGAAAAATTCGGCACCGAACGCATGGAAAACTTAAGTAAAGAAGAAGTAAACCAACGATTACAACAATTTAAATCGTTGACCCATTTTGAAATAGAATTAGAATCTTAAATACCTATGCCTCCTTGTGAGGCATTTTTTGTAACTAACTTATGAGTGATTTTTTACAACACGAATGTGGCATTGCCTTGTTAAGATTAAAAAAACCGTTGTCTTATTACCAAGAAAAATACGGAAGCAGTTTGTATGGCATCCAAAAAATGTATTTACTCATGGAGAAACAACACAATCGCGGACAAGATGGTGCGGGTTTTGCAAGTATAAAATTAGATGTTGCTCCAGGAGAAAGATACATTAGTCGTTTTCGCTCCAACCAAGCACAACCAATTTTAGATGTATTTAACCATATCAACACAAGGATTAAAGAAATTGTTGATGCCAATCCGGAGAAAAGTAAAAACATGGGTTGGCTAAAAAAAAATGCTCCGTACATTGGGGAATTGTTTTTAGGGCATGTTAGATATGGTACTTTCGGAAAAAACAGCATTGAAAGTGTGCACCCATTTTTGCGTCAAAACAACTGGATGCATCGAAATTTAATAGTTGCCGGAAACTTTAACATGACCAATGTAAAGGAACTATTTCAAAACTTGGTCGACTTAGGGCAGCATCCAAAAGAATTTGCAGATACTGTAACGGTGATGGAAAAAATAGGTCACTTTTTAGATGATGAAGTAACCGACTTGTATTATGAATGTAAACAAGATGGCTTAAGCAAGAAAGAAGCAAGCCCAATTATTGCGGAAAAACTGAATATTGCAAAAATACTAAAACGTGCCTCCAAAAATTGGGATGGAGGTTATGCCATGGCAGGATTGATTGGTCATGGAGATGCATTTGTGTTTCGAGACCCGAATGGAATTCGTCCGGCTTATTATTATGAAGATGATGAATTAGTGGTAGTTGCTTCTGAAAGACCGGTCATACAAACTGCATTTAATGTTTCCTATGACCAAGTACAAGAATTACAGCCGGGAAATGCACTAATTATTAAGAAAAACGGACAAACTACATCGGAAGAAATCATCCCAAGTAAAGAATTTAAAGCTTGTTCGTTTGAAAGAATTTATTTTTCCAGAGGTAGTGATGCGGATATTTACCAAGAAAGAAAACAATTAGGCAAATACCTTTTCCCACAAATTTTAAATGAGATTGATGGAGATGTGGAAAACACCGTGTTTTCCTATATTCCAAACACCGCAGAAGTTTCGTTTTTTGGGATGGTAGAAGCTGCTCAGGATTTCTTGAACAGCAGAAAAATTCAACAAATTTTATCTAAAAACTCTTTAAACGAAGTAGTGCTTAAAGATATTTTAGATTTTAAAATTAGAACGGAAAAAATTGCCATTAAAGATGCCAAACTTCGCACCTTTATAACTGACGATAGTAGTAGAGACGACTTAGTTACCCATGTTTATGACGTAACTTATGGGGTAGTAAAACCAAAAGATACCATTGTAATAATTGACGATAGTATTGTTCGAGGTACTACTTTAAAGAAAAGTATTTTGCGAATGTTAGATAGGTTGCATCCTAAGAAAATTGTGATTGTTTCTTCTGCACCGCAAATTCGTTATCCGGATTGTTATGGGATTGACATGGCAAATTTAGATGGCTTAATAGCCTTTCAGGCTGCATTGGCTTTATTAAAAGAAAGAGGGATGGAACATTTGATTGATGAAGTGTACAAAAAATGCAAAAAACAGGAAAACCTTCCGGACAACGAAGTCATTAATTATGTAAAGGAAATTTACGCACCGTTTTCAGACGAAGAAATTTCTAATAAAATTTCCGAATTACTTCACGGTCCAGAGGTAAATGCAAATGTGAGTATTTTATACCAAACCGTACAAAATTTACATTTGGCTTGCCCGAAAAATTTAGGCGATTGGTATTTTACTGGAGATTATCCTACCCCCGGAGGAAATCGTGTGGTAAACCGATCTTTCATCAATTTTAAAGAAGGAATTCAGGATAGAGCTTATTAAATTTTAACAAAAAGATTTATTTGACTACCAGCTTAAAATCTTTAGGTTTTTAAACGATTATTTAAGTTATTCATCTAAAAAATTTGTTAACAAAAAAGCTTCACATTATGTTTGTACTACCATAACATTTAGTAGGTTAAGTTTTATGGTAGATTTGGGGCAAAGAGGTGGTAGAGATACCACCTTTTTATTTTTGCCAAAGTAAAAACCCGTCTCGGTTTAAAACTGAGACGGGTTTTTTAGTAAGCTAATTACGGTTTAACTGTTTTCTTCAATTACAATTTTACCGTTTTTTCTACCAATAAAAATACTTTGAATAGGATAATCTGTTTGGATATTCTTCTGGATTTTGGTGTCACCTTGTTTTAATTGTATTTGGATTGAAGTGATTTCACCCAAACTATTCCTTTTAATACCTGATATCTTTGCAGTAATATTATTGGATGTTAAATTAGCTTTGTATTGTTCAATCTCTTCATTTTTAGATAGCTTGTGGATAGTGAACCCTAATTTATCTTTAGAATTTCTTGCACTTAAGTTCTCAATAATCACTTCTTTTACAGGTAAATTTTTTGTTTCATTTTTAATAATCTCCAGGATTTTCTCATCTAAACCTTCCAATTTAAAATCTTCTGAAGTAAACACAGATACTTTTGATAGTACCTCATTATTCAAACCATTAAGTTCATCTAGCTTCATCACTTTACCATTAATAGTAACGGTGCCATCTTTTGAATTAAAAACTATTTTTTCAGAATCGGTTGTCACAACCTTTGCTGGAAGTTTATAGGTTTTTACATCCATCTGTAGGTCTTTTCCGTTTACTTTCCCTTCTAATTTCTTTTTAGCTTCTTCTATAGCTTTATTCACCATTTCATCTAATTCATCATTGGAAGAAAAAGTAGCCCCCTCTTCTATTTCCTTTCCATTCACAATAACTTTAACTTTTTTTCCAGATGAAGTTATAGAATCTAAAACAAGCTTGGCAATATCATTATCGTTAGAAAATAAACTTTCAAATTTTACAGTATTTAAGGTGCTTTGATCTCCTTCTTCAAAACCACAGTTTTCTTCTTGGTCATTTGAAGATTTAAAAATCCTGATATTTTTAATTGGCTGGTCGGTAGAACGTTCAAAAACTTTGAAATCATTTTCACTTTTACGAAATACCAATTTTACTGCAATAATTTCGCGTAGGGCATTTCTTTTTACATTAGAAATTTTCAACTTATAATCTCCATCCTGAAAAGCAGCTTCCAATTCCTTTATATCCTTATCTGAAGCATCTTTGGTTAAAATACTAGAAAACTTTGTAGCTGAAGTAAAATATTGGGCTTTTTTTACTTGTGCAATGGTTTCAACTTGAAACAACATGGTAAAAGCAATAATTGTAGGAAGTACCAAAGAATACTTCCATGCATTTAATTTAGAAGATGGATTGGTGTTTAACATAACGATTCGTTTTTTAATAAATGATTGGTAAAATAAATTAGCTGTAGTTAATTGATTAGAATGGCTAACTACTTTTAGTAAGGTTTTTAAATAAACTTGTTTGTTATTGGTAATACGGTTTACTTCTTTATCCGCTAAATATTCCAGATTTTGAGTAATCGCTTGATGGTACAATTTGATGAAAGGATTGAACCAAATGATTGAGCAAAAAATTTTAGAAATAATAATGTCTATGGAATGTTTTTGTTTTACATGAACTTGTTCATGCAATAGAATTTGCTCAAGCTCCTCTTCGCTAAACTGTTGTGGGTTTACTACTATATAATGTAAAAAAGAAAAAGGACCTTCAGAAGAATCGTTTTTAACCAAAGTGTAATGGGGCTGTTTCTCTTTTTGTTGTTTTTTAATTCTTTTAAAAAAAGAAATCATTTCTATCATTAATTTAACAAGGAAAACAGAAGCAATTACCAAATAACCTAGTAATAGGAAGCTTTCCCAAGTAAAACTATTTTGTTCTTCAACTATTGGTTGAATGTTTGAAGAAACATTAGGGGAAACATGAGTAAAGTCCAAAGGAATAGGGTCTATCCAAATAGTTTTAGTAAATGTAATGAATGGTAATATTAATGAGACAAACAAACCAGACAACAAATACCAACGATTGCCCTTAAAAAAAGTTTCCTTTTTTAGAAACAAATGATATACCCCTAAAAAAGCAAACATTAGGATGTTTACTTTTAAAAAATAGAGCCATACACTTTCCATATTATTTCTTTTTTTCGATTAATGCCAAAATCTCCTTTAACTCCTCTGCAGAAATTTTTTCTTCCTGAGCAAAATACGAAACCATGGTTTTGTATGAGTTATTGAAGTAATTTTCAATAGCCGTATGCATAAATGTTTTGCGATAATCTTCAAGAGAAACAATTGGGAAATACTGATGTGAATTTCCAAATGCCTTGTGCGAAACATATCCTTTTTCTTCCAAAATTCGGATAATGGTTGATAAAGTATTGTAATGAGGCTTGTCGTCAGTAATGGCTTCTAAAACATCTTTTACAAAAGCTTTTTCTAGCTTCCATAAAATTTGCATCACTTCTTCTTCTTTGTTGGTTAGTTTTTGCATAGTAAATTCATTTGACGACAAACATATAACTAATTTTTTAGTTTCTAAACTATTTTTATAGTTTTTTAACTAATTTTTTAGTTTAGGGGATTAAAAATAAAAAAACCAGCTAAAAAGCTGGCTTTTTGAATAGATTTTAAAGCTTTACTTCGAAGACTTCTTCTCTAATTCTTTTTGAAACTCTTCCATGACTGGTTTTACGGTGCTTTCTGGCAAATCAGAAATTTTAATATACATCAATCCATCTACTGCATTATTAAATAGTGGATCTACATTAAATGCAACTACTCTTGCATTTTGCTTGATGTACTTTTTAATCAAAACCGGTAAACGCAATGCACCCGGCTCTACTTCGTCAATAATTTTATCAAACTTATTTAAGTCGGACGAAGTTTCGTTTAACACAAAATCCTTGTCTTCGTCTTTTAATTTTACTTTATATTCCTGTTTTGGCCTTACGTATTGGGCAATATAGGCATCAAAGTAATGTGAACGCATAAACTCAATCATCAAACTTTTAGAAAACTCCGAAAACTGGTTGCTAATACTTACCCCACCTATCAAATATTTGTGCTCCGGGTATCTGAGCGTAGTATGTACAATACCTTTCCAAAGTAAAAATAATGGCATTGGCTTTTGTTGGTATTCTCCAATGATAAATGCAAGACCCATTTCAATAGATTGCGACATAAAAACGTACAATTCAGGCTCAAAACTTAACAAATCATTCAAATAAAAACCATTAATCCCATGCTCTTTATAAATTTCAGATCCCAATCCCATTCGATAAGCACCAGCAATCACTTGAGCATCGTCATCCCACAAAAACATGTGATGATAGTATTGGTCAAAACTATCTAAATCTAAAGATTCGTTGGTTCCTTCTCCTACTGCTCTAAAGGTGATTTCTCGCAAACGACCTAATTCATGTAAGATATTCGGAATTTTATCTGCCTTAGCTAAATAAACCTCGTAGTTTTTGCTTTTCAATAATCTATAATCTCCTTGTTTTAAACTATCTACTTCTGCAATAATCTTGTCTTGGTTAGCAGGCTTGGCGATTTCTTTAGGTGGTTTAGGCAATTTAAAATTTGGACCAATCAACAAACTATTTCCTTTTACAAAAGCATTGGAAAGCATGTAAGTTTTTTTACGTAAAAACTCACAATACTGATCTATGTTTTCCAATTCATTTTGCTCTGCTACCGAAATAGGTTTTCCGATTCTAACTTTAATTACTCTTCTTTTTTGAGAAAATAATTCTGAAGGCAATTTTGCTGTTCGTAAAGTATCGTTTAATTTAGATAACAAATAGAAAAAACGACTGTTTTTTGCGTGAAAATAAATGGGTACTACCGGAACATTTGCTTTTTTAATCAATTTAATGGCTCCTTCTTCCCAAGGTTTGTCTACAATTATTTTGCCGTCTTTATAGGTAGAAACCTCTCCAGCCGGGAAAATTCCTAAAGGTTTTCCATCTTCCAAATGACGAAGTGTTTCTTTGATTCCCACTACACTCGATTTGGCACTTTTATGATTTTCAAAAGGATTAACCGGCATAATATAGGGTTTCATCGGCTCAATACGATGCAACAAAAAATTGGCAATTATCTTGTAATCTGGCACCCTTTCTAACATCAATTTTAACAACAATATTCCATCAATTCCTCCTAACGGATGGTTGGAAATGGTAATATATGCTCCATCCTTAGGCAATCGTTTAAAATCTTCTTCCGGAATTTCAAATTTGATATTAAATTCATCTAAAATAGCATTTAAAAAATCCACATCTTTCAAATGCTTGTTTCGATTATAAAAATCATTCAAAGCTGAAATACGAAGTAACTTCATTAAAATCCAACCAATAAAAGTCCCGAAAACTCCGTATTTGTCCAGATTCACAGCCCTTGCAATCTCTTTAGCAGTTACTAATCCCATAGTTTTGGTTTGGTGAGTAAACAACAAAAATACAAAACAAAATAAAAATAAAACACTTTGTTAAACATTCCAAAACATTGTTTTGTGTTTCGTGAAAGATAAATCGCTTGAAATAGGCTGGTTAAAATAGTATCTTCGCAAAAAGTTTTTGCATATATTATGTCAAGAGATGAGCAATTAAAACAAAAATGGGATCAAGTAGTTCAATTTTTGTCGGATAAATTTGGAGAAGGAGAAGTTTTAGATTTAGATGCCATTTTGTTTTTAATAGGAGTTCAGGAATTAGGAAAATGGCAACAAAATTTTGCCAAAGACGAAAAAATCAATTTGATGCATGTTGGAATATGCAAGGTTTTAGAACCTTATGGCTACTATGCTTTTGATTATGTAGATCAAGATGGATGGCCACATTACAAAACCTTGGAATTGTTACCTCCGTTAAAAGCTGGAGAACAATCGGTATTGATGAAAGAAGCAATTGTTCAATATTTTTCTGCGACAGGATTTTTTATGTAACTTAGCGTTATGTGGAAAAGTTTTGTGCAATTATTTTTTCCGAAGACTTGTATTTCATGTGTGGATTTATTGCCCCCTAATGAAGAATTTTTGTGTGTGACATGCAGGCATCAATTGCCATTAACCATACATTTTGAACAACCTAACAACGAAGTTTTTCAAATTTTTGAAGGCCACTTGCCAATAACTCACGGTGCTGCCATGTTTTATTTTGATAAGCAAACCGGAGTGCAAAACTTAGTGCATTTACTCAAGTACAAAAAGCAACAACGAATTGGAACTTTTTTAGGTGAATGGCTTGGTAAACTTTTGGTACAACACCAATGGAAACCCGATATGATTTTAGCAGTACCGTTGCACCCCAAAAAACAAAGACAACGTGGGTATAATCAGCTGACCAAATTCGGACAAGCAATAGCAAAAGAATTACAAATTCCGTATTGCGAAGATGTCCTTATCCGAAAAACTTACCAAATATCGCAATCAAAACTAAACAAATTGGAAAGAGCAGCTATCAGAGAAAATACTTTTGTTTTAAATCCGAAATACCAATTACATAACCAAACTATTTTGTTAATTGACGATATCATTACTACCGGAAGTACTTTAAAACAATGTGGAAAAGCATTACATAAGAACAACCAAATTAAAATTCAAATTGCTTCGATAGGATGGACTCTACTTTAAGATTTCCTTTTATTTAAAAATGCTTACTTTGCAACGAAATTTATTTGCTTCATGAAAAGCTTTTTGCGAATTGTTTTATTGGGAATTTTAGTCCTAAGTTTTACCAAATGTGCCAAAAGAGGGTTTATAGATGGTGGTGCCAAAGACACCATTGCTCCAGCGTTAAAAATGAGTACTCCTTCCAATTATAGCACCAATTTTAATGGCAAAGAAATCAAACTATATTTTGATGAATATGTCAAACTAAAAGACGTTAACAAGCAATTGATTATATCCCCTCCTATGGATCCCATGCCAGATGTATTGCCTACTATGGCAAGCAAATACATTACCATTAAAATTAAAGATACGCTTAAAGAAAATACCACCTACAGTTTTAATTTTGGACAAAGTATCCAAGATCATAATGAAGGCAATCCGATGAAACAGTTTCGATTTGTGATGTCCACCGGAAGTTATGTAGATTCTCTCAAACTAGGTGGAAAAGTAAAAGATGCGTTTTTACAAGAAACTGAAAAATTTGTTACAGTACTATTGTATGAACGCAACGAAACGTACCATGATTCTGCAGTTTACAAAAGAGTTCCAGACTACGTAACCAATACACTTGACCTAGGTAATGATTTTGTTTTTGAAAATGTAAAGCCCGGGAAATACCAATTGATTGCGTTAAAAGACAAAAACAATAATTTTAAATTCGATCCGAAAACGGATATGATAGGTTTTCATCCGGAAGCAATTCAAATTCCGAATGATACCTTATACGAAGTAGAATTATTTAAAGAAGAACTTCCGTTTAAAGCCATCAATGCGAGCTTGCCAAACAACAACAAGGCATGGATAGGTTATGAAGGTAAAACCAAAAAACAAACGGTTGAAATTTTTGACCAAAACGAATGGAAAACAGCCATTACCAGCAAACATCCAAGCAAAGATTCCTTAGAAGTATGGTTTCCTAAATTGACTTCTGATAGTTTAAAACTTCGTATTCCCAACCAAAAAGAATTTGCTTTGGCAGTGAAAAAACTTAAAAAAGACACTTTGAATATTGCTGCAGAAAAAGAAGGAAACCTATCATTTGGAAAACCCATCTATATAAAACACAGTACTCCTATCCAAAACATCGATATCAGTAAATTCATATTAACTGATAAAGATTCAACCGTTGTACAGTTTAACCACCAGATGGATGCTTGGAACCAAAAAATTCAAATAGATTTTACCGCAGAAGAACGTCAAAAATACCAATTGCAATTGTTGCCGGGTGCCATTACGGATATGTTTGAAACTAGTAACGACTCACTGAAATTCCAATTTTCTACCAGAGCAAAAACGGATTATGGCAATTTAAAACTTATACTAAAAAACGTGAAAAGTTACCCTTTGATTGTGCAGTTAACCGATGATAAAGGAACCACCAAACACGAATTAATTGTCAACAGTCCAGAGGCAAATTTCCCGTGGATAGACCCATTTAAATATACCATCCGTTTTATTTACGATATCAACAAAAATGGCATTTGGGACACCGGTAATTTTTTGCAAAAAAAGCAAACCGAAGAAGTACTTTATTATCCTAAAACCATCGATGTCCGACAAAATTGGGATGTAGAGCAAGCCATTGACTTAGGTGGCTAACCTAACTATGGATATTAAATGTGTCTCTATCTTGTAAAAAGGGAAGTTTTTTTCTTATCTTATGTAATGATGAAAGAGATAATGTAGTTTGAAAAATACCCTCTTTTGTAATTGCTTCTGTTAATACATTTCCAAAAGCATCCATTATGGCACTTTGCCCCGGATAATTTAATTGGTTTGCATCTTCTCCAATTCGGTTAACACCAATAACATAACACTGATTTTCTATTGCTCTTGCTCGTAGCAACACCTCCCAAGCTTGTATGCGTTGTGCAGGCCAATTGGCAACATAAATCAATAAATCGTAATCTTGGGTGTTTCTACTAAAAACCGGAAATCGCAAATCGTAACAAACTTGTAAGCAAATTTTCCAATCATGGTAATGAACTACCATTGAAAGCCTTCCCGCAATATATGATTGGTGCTCACCAGCCATTTTAAACAAATGACGTTTGTTGTAGTAATCAATCTTTCCGTTTGGATGCACAAAAACCATTCGATTGTAAAAATGGGAATCCTCTAAAATTACCAAACTACCTGTTATTGCAATTTCATAAGTACTTGCTAGTTCTTTCATCCACTGAATGGTTTCTCCTTGCATGGTTTCAGCTACTTTATCTGGATGCATGGTAAAACCCGAGGTAAACATTTCGGGTAAAACCAATAAATCTCCCAAATCATTGGCAGATTGTATCCATTGTTGGATGACACTTCTGTTTTTAGCAGGATTTTCCCAAACAAGAGGAATTTGCAAAAAAGAAACTTTCATTGGCAATTGATTTACAAATAATAAATACTTTCTTTGTAAAAGTACAACTGATTTATTTATAGAGGAAACACCACTCGTGATAATTTTGTTGGCCAATTAATAAAAATTATTGGTGTTATGTTGTCCAATAAGTAGTGTGCCCGTTTAATGCTGAAATAAATATTTTAAAATGAAAAAAAATCTTATTCTTTTATTGTTAGCCGCCAATTTATCGGTTTTTGCTCAAGAAAAACCTAGTGGTGCCAAAGTGTTTTGGGAAAATTTACAAACACTATGTGGAAAAAGTTTTGAAGGAACGATTACCGAGGCTCCGGCAAATGATAGTTTTAGAGGAAAAAAGTTGATCATGCATGTAAAAAGTTGTAGTCCCAATAAAATCAGAATTCCTTTTGTTGTTGGAGAAGATTATTCTCGAACTTGGATTTTGACTTTTGAAAACGATTTGATTACTTTAAAACACGATCATAGGCATGAAGACGGAACGGAAGATAAAATTACCCAGTACGGTGGTACAGCCAGCAATCCAGGCCTAGAAAGCCTACAAATGTTTCCGGCAGATAATTTTACTTGTAACTTAATTGGTTATGCTTGCACCAATGTTTGGTACCTCAGCTTGATCAATGAAACTTTTGGATATCATTTGATTAGAATTGGATCGGACAGAAAATTTTCTGTTCAATTTGATCTTCAAAACCCAGTAGAAAATCCAAAAGCTCCTTGGGGTTGGGATGACTAAGCTACTGTGAAGCCATCCGGTAAAACTGCTCCTTTTTTTACCACAATAATGCCGTCTTTAATACTATACAATTCCATATTGCTGTCTGGTAAATGTTTGCCTCCTTTTAAAGTGACATGATTACCAATTCGACAATTTTTATCTACAATCGTATTGTGTATGTGACAGTTTTCACCTATACCAATATTTAAAATTTGGTGTTGGTTGTTGTGGCTAATTTCCTCTAAATCTTGGTAGTAATCATTCCCCATCAAATACGATTGCGTAATAATGGTATTCACACCAATTCGGTTACGAATTCCGATTACAGAATTAAAAATTTCAGCACCTTGAATGATACATCCTTCCACAACAACGCTTCGTTCCATCAAGGTTTTGCCATAAACTTTGGTTGGGGGAAGTGTTCTTGGTCTTGTATAGATTTTACTTGTATTGTCAAATAAATTAAATTGAGGAATGGCATCTGTTAGTTCCAAATTGGCTTCGAAAAACGAGTCAATATTCCCTATATCTGTCCAATATCCTTCATAAGGATAGCTCAATACTTTGTGTTTATGGATAGATTGTGGAATAATTTCCTTGCCAAAATCTTTGGTCGTTTTGTCTGACATCAATTCAACTAACAATGATTTGTTGAAGATATAAATCCCCATTGAAGCCAAATAGTTTCTTCCTGCTAGCTTCATATCATCGCTTACTTCCGATGTCCATTCAGGCAATAATTCTGCTTTTGGTTTTTCAATAAAAGAACTGATAAAACCATCTGCATTTGTTTTTAGAATCCCAAATTCAGGAGCTTCTTTTGCAGTAACAGGCAAAGAAGCAATGGAAATTTCTGCACCGCTTTTGATATGGGCATCAATCATCTCATTAAAATTCATTTGGTATAATTGATCTCCTGATAAAATCAAAGCATAATCAAAAGTGTGGTTTAAAAAATGCTGCATACATTGTCTTACTGCATCTGCTGTTCCTTGAAACCATGTTGGGTTGTCTGGAGTTTGCTCCGCAGCCAAAATATCTACAAAAGCATTACTAAAGTAACTAAAATGGTATGTGTTTTTAATATGTTGGTTTAACGAAGCAGAGTTAAACTGCGTTAAAACAAACATTCGTTTGATATCCGAATTGATGCAATTAGAAATTGGAATATCTACCAAACGATATTTTCCAGCAATAGGTACTGCTGGCTTAGAACGAGTCTCGGTTAGTGGAGCTAATCGGGTGCCTTGTCCACCCCCTAAAATAATTGCTAAAACACTCGGATTGTTCATGGTATTAATTTTTTAGTTCTTTGTATAATTGAAGGTACTCTTGGGCAACTCTTTCCCATGAGTGGTCTATTTGCATGGCTGCCTTTCTTAAACGGCTCCATTCTTTTGGTTGATGGAATAACTCCAATGCTCTTTGCATAGAATGTACGATATCAAATACCGCAACTTGGTCGTGGCAAATTCCATTTCCTCCATCACCCATGTCAACCACCGTATCTCTTAAACCTCCGGTTCTGCGAACAATCGGAATGGTTCCGTATCGCAAGGCATACATTTGGTTTAAACCGCACGGTTCCACTCTTGATGGCATAAATAAAAAGTCGGCACCTGCATACAAAGCATGGGCTAAGTCTTCATTATAACCGATATACGCCTGAAAATGATTCGGATAAAATTGTTGCATTTGTCGGAATTCTCCTTCTAAATTCGGATCTCCTGAACCAAGGACAATGACATTAAAATCACCTGAAAAATATTGCATGGCCAAACTAATCGATTGGGGCAAAATATCTGCTCCTTTTTCCCAAACCATACGACCAATAAAAGTAAATAATGGTTTGGAAGCATCTAACGAAAATTGTTCGCACAACCATTTTTTGTTGGCTTCTTTTCCTTTAGAAAAATTGGAAACCGTATAATTTTTAGGGATTCTTGTATCTGTTTTTGGGTTCCAAACTTCTTGATCAATTCCGTTTAAAATACCTAAACTTTTGTATTGCTCAAACTTCAATAAATTCTCCAAACCATTAGCTTTTTCCATCATTTCATACAAATAACTTTGCGAAACAGTGGTGACTTTATTCACGCATTTAATCGCAGAAGCCAATGGATTAATCATTGCACCCCATTCTAAATAGCCTGCTTTTGACCTGTCAAAATCAGGCAAATAAAGCAACTTATCAAAATCAAACCTCCCTTGGTATTGCCCATTGTGAATGGTTAAAACAGTTGGTACATGTCTGAGTGGATGAAATGCATAACAAAACTGCATCATAAATGGAACTAAGCCTGTATGATGGTCGTGGCAATGCACCACATCCGGTTGTTGGTTGGTATGCACCAACCATTGTAAAAATGCAATTTGAAATGATGTAAATCTTTCGGTATCATCTTGGTAAGAATACACATTTGGTCGGTCAAATAACCCTGGTATAACAATTAAAAAAAGTTCAAATTCTAATAAACTCTTGATTTCTTTAATTACCTGAAAATTAAATTGCAACCTCCCCAAAGTAAGTTCTCCTTGAAATACTTCGGCAAAAGTATTTTGTTGCACAAATTTAGTGTCATAAGCTGGCATTACCACTTTAGTTTCTGCACCAGCTTTTTGAAGGTA
>CAZAHJ010000023.1:25429-25651 GCA_964485115.1 uncultured Flavobacterium sp. | reverse complement strand
CTTACCAAGTGTAACTTCAATAGTTCGGTTCGTTACGTTTTCTACAAAAGCTCTGTCGTGTGAAATAACAATCACCGCTTTGGCTTGGTTGATTAAAAAATCCTCCAACCATTCCACACTCTCAATATCTAAGTGGTTGGTAGGTTCATCTAACAAAATTAAATCAGGCTTTTTCAATAAAATTTTTGCCAATTCAATTCGCATTCTCCATCCTCCTGAAAA
>CAZAHJ010000023.1:0-25419 GCA_964485115.1 uncultured Flavobacterium sp. | reverse complement strand
CTTCACGCTTAAAGCCCAATCCTTTCAAAACTTTTTCTACTTCGGCTTCATAATTGATTTCTTCAATGGCATAAAATTTTTCGCTTAATTCCGAAACCCTCTCAATTAGCTTCATATAATCATCGCTTTCGTAATCGGTTCGGATAGTTAATTGTTCGTTGATCGCATCAATTTCTTCTTTCATTTGAAAAACTTCTTGAAATGCTTTTGAAGTTTCCTCCATTACAGTGGCATCATCTGAAGTTAACAAATGCTGAGGCAAATAAGCCACCACTTTGTCTTTAGGCACGGCAACCATTCCACGAGTTGGTTTTTGTGCTCCTGCCAATATTTTTAGCATGGTGCTTTTGCCAGCGCCATTTTTACCCATTAAAGCTATTTTATCGTTTTCATTAATTGCAAAAGCTACTTCGCTAAACAAAGTGGTTCCTCCAAACTCTACTGCAATGTCTTGTACTGTAATCATAATTAAAATTAAAGCTACAAAGATATCTTTAAAGCGACAGATTTTATTATTTATTTTCCAAATTTGTTATTTTAAGTACTAATAAACTCTAAATATTTGACATTAAAATAAAAATATTTGGTGCTATTTAACAATCCTTCAAATTCATGAGTTTAAGAAGAATTTATCCATGGGTTATATCATTAATTTATAACGATTTCGTAATTTTGCACCACAATTTATAAAACTCAACTTTATGGCTTTTGATATTGAAATGATTCAGAAAGTTTACAGCCAATTTCCTGCTAGAGTAGATAAAGCTCGAGAATTGGTTGGTAGACCTTTAACGTTATCTGAAAAAATATTGTATGCCCACTTGTGGGATGGAACTCCAAACCAAACTTTTCAGAGAGGAAAAGATTATGTAGACTTTGCTCCGGATAGAGTTGCTTGCCAAGATGCAACTGCTCAAATGGCATTGTTGCAATTTATGCATGCTGGAAAAAGCAAAGTGGCTGTTCCAACCACTGTTCATTGCGACCACTTAATTTTAGCAAAAAGTGGAGCAAAACAAGATTTAGAGTTAGCCAACAAACAGTCAAAAGAAGTATTTGATTTCTTATCTTCCGTTTCTAACAAATACGGAATTGGATTTTGGAAACCAGGATCAGGAATTATTCACCAAATTGTTTTGGAAAATTATGCATTTCCGGGTGGTATGATGATTGGTACCGACTCGCACACTGTAAATGCAGGTGGATTGGGGATGTTAGCTATTGGAGTTGGTGGTGCGGATGCAGTAGATGTGATGTCGGGAATGAGTTGGGAACTGAAATTCCCTAAATTAATTGGTGTAAAACTAACCGGAAAATTAAGCGGTTGGACCGCTCCTAAAGACGTAATTTTAAAAGTAGCAGATATTTTAACCGTAAAAGGAGGAACTGGTGCTATTGTGGAATACTTTGGAGAAGGTGCAAAAGCAATGTCGTGTACCGGAAAAGGAACCATTTGTAACATGGGTGCTGAAATTGGAGCAACCACTTCTACTTTTGGTTACGATGATTCCATGAAAAGATATTTATCTGCAACCGGTCGTCAGGATGTGGTAGATGCAGCAGATAAAATTGCTTCCTACTTAACTGCAGACCCTGAAGTGTATGCAAATCCAGAAAACTATTTTGACCAATTAATCGAAATTAATTTATCCGAATTAGAACCACATATCAACGGTCCATTTACTCCTGATAGAGGAACTCCGGTTTCTAAAATGAAAGAAGAAGCTACTGCAAACGGATGGCCTTTGAAAGTAGAATGGGGATTGATTGGTTCGTGTACCAACTCTTCTTACGAAGACATGAGTAGAGCAGCTTCTATTGTAGAACAAGCAGTTGCACACGGAATTACTCCAAAAGCTGAATTCGGTATCAACCCGGGGTCTGAACAAATCAGATACACCATTGAAAGAGACGGCATTATAGAAACTTTTGAAAAAATGGGAACCAAAGTATTTACCAATGCTTGCGGACCATGTATCGGACAATGGGACAGAGAAGGTGCTGACAAACAAGAAAAAAACACCATTGTACATTCCTTTAACCGTAACTTTTCAAAAAGAGCAGACGGAAATCCAAACACACACGCTTTTGTAACTTCTCCTGAAATGGTAGCTGCATTGGCTATTTCCGGTAGGTTGGATTTTAACCCAATTACTGACACTTTGTTGAACGACAAAGGAGAAGAAGTTCGTTTGGTTGCTCCAACAGGAGACGAATTACCAAAAAGAGGTTTTGATGTAGAAGATGCAGGCTTCCAGGCTCCAGCTGAAGATGGTTCTGGAGTAGAAGTGGTAGTTTCTCCAACTTCTGACAGGTTACAGTTATTAGATCCGTTCCATCCTTGGGATGGCAACAATATTACCGGAGCTAAATTATTGATTAAAGCTTTCGGAAAATGTACTACCGACCACATTTCAATGGCTGGTCCGTGGTTGCGTTTTAGAGGCCATTTAGATAACATTTCTAACAACATGTTAATTGGTGCTGTAAATGCTTTTAACCAAAAAACCAACTCCGTAAAAAATCAATTAACCGGAGCTTATGATGAAGTGCCTAAAGTACAACGTGCATACAAAGCACAAGGAATTGCTTCGATTGTTGTTGGTGACCACAACTACGGAGAAGGTTCTTCTCGTGAGCATGCTGCAATGGAACCACGTCATTTAGGAGTAAAAGCTGTTTTGGTAAAATCATTTGCTCGTATCCACGAAACCAACTTAAAAAAACAAGGAATGTTGGCATTGACTTTTGCTAATGAAGCGGATTACGACAAAATTCAAGAAGATGATACCATCAACTTTTTAGATTTAACCGAATTTGCTCCAGGAAAAGCTTTGACTTTAGAATTTGTTCACGCTAATGGTAGCAAAGATATCATTTTGGCTAACCATACGTACAACGATAGTCAAATTGAATGGTTCAAGGCGGGATCTGCTTTAAACTTAATTGCAGCTGCAAGCAACGCATAATTAAAAATTGAAATATTCAAAACCTCTCTTGAGCAATTAAGAGAGGTTTTTTGTTGTCTTTAAGTTTATTTAAACACGAATTCATATTTTTTTTGGTAATTTTAGTCCATGAATCAAAATATTCAATGGATTGGCATTTGCCTCTTGTTATGTTTTAACTGGCTTCATGCTGGCTTTATTTTATTGCCCATGGATGAAGTATCGCAAAAAAACCACTTAAAAGCTTACGGAATTACGTATTGGGCTTTGGAAAAAGACTACAAAGCAAGTTGGTTACTAAATTACAGAGGAGGCTCGTTTTTACTCCCAGATACCGAAGACATCAGAAGAGAATGCAAAATTAGAGGTGTTAGTTTTGAAGTACTGTCCGATGCACAAGCTAACGGCATTTTGGAAGAAATTAGTGCTCCATCACAAAACATGGAAACCGTGGTTTTGGAAAAAGCCCCAAAAATTGCGGTGTACACCCCTAAAGGCAAAAAACCTTGGGATGATGCGGTAACTTTGGTATTGACTTATGCCGAAATTCCGTTTAAAGAAATTTATGACGAAGAAGTTTTAAAAGATGAATTGTTGTTGTTCGATTGGCTTCACCTGCATCATGAAGATTTTACCGGACAATACGGCAAATTTTTTGGAGCTTACAGAAATACCCCTTGGTACATTCAACAAAAAAAAGATTCAGAAGAATTAGCTGCAAAACTTGGCTTTGCCAAAGTTTCAGAATCTAAAAGAGCAGTTGCCAAAAAAATCAGAGATTTTGTAGTAGGTGGTGGATTTATGTTTGCCATGTGCAGTGCTACGGATAGTTTTGACATAGCTTTGTCAGCAGATGGCGTGGATATTTGCGAGCCCATGTTTGATGGAGACCCAAGTGAACCAAATTACCAAGCTAAAATTGATTACAGCAACACATTTGCCTTTAAAAACTTTACTTTAGAAAGAAACCCTAATCGATATGAATTTTCTGATATTGACATGACTGAGAAAAGAAAAATTCCGATGGAAAGAGATTATTTTACCTTGATGGAATTTTCTGCCAAATGGGATCCTATCCCAAGTATGCTGTGCCAAAATCATACCCAATTAATCAAAGGATTTATGGGGCAAACCACCTCCTTTGATTCTGAATTAATCAAATCGAATGTATTAATTTTAGGAGAATTATTAATTAATGGCGAAGTTCGCTACTTGCATGGCACCAAAGGAAAAGGAATGTTTACCTTTTACGGTGGCCACGATCCGGAGGACTACCAGCACCGAGTGGGAGATGCACCAACCGTATTGGATTTGCATCCAAATTCACCTGGCTATCGTTTAATTTTAAACAATGTGTTGTTTCCGGCTGCTCAAAAAAAGAAACAAAAAACCTAATCATAAAACTATGTCAGACTTTAGCTTACCATTGTTCTTTTGGCAATTACTTCAGTGGATTTTATTTGGTTTGTTTTTGTTCCTACTTTACAAAATATACCAGTGGGTCAATAAGAAAAACAAAAGTTGAATTACTCGTAAAACAATCCATCACTCTCTTATCAAAGGCAAAGTAGAACAACGAAGCAATCCCTCTTGTTTGGCAATTTCTGCATACGGAATTTCTTCTACGGTAAATCCGTGAGATCGCAACCAAACATTTAAACGGGTAAAGTTTTTTTCGGAAACCACCACATCAGGTGTAATAGAAAACACATTGGAATTCATGTGGTA
The DNA here is from genome assembly GCA_964485115.1 of uncultured Flavobacterium sp. Classification (GTDB taxonomy): domain Bacteria; phylum Bacteroidota; class Bacteroidia; order Flavobacteriales; family Flavobacteriaceae; genus Flavobacterium. The sequence goes on along the minus strand of CAZAHJ010000023.1, from coordinate 20,743 downwards.
CATTTCTTCGCGAGTAATGTGAAACAAATTTTCTTTTCCAAACAATTCAACCAAATACATATAATCGGCTTCTTCTCTAAAACCACTTTTGTAAATAATCCCTTTGTTAGTTCCAACCGGTTGAAAACAACAATCTAAATGCAAGGCATTGTCACGAGGTTCGATTTTAGATTTTACCAAATCAAACTCCTTTACAATTTTATTCGGAAAAAGTGCTTTCATATAGGCCACTCCCTCCATATTGGTTCGTGCAGTGATATAGTTTTTATAGTCACTTCCTTTGTAAGTACCTATAAAAATATGATCGTTCCAAGGCATCACATCTCCACCTTCAATATGCACTTCTTCTGGTGGACGAACTACTTTTGCAGAATCCATTTGATCCATCACATACTGAATGGCATCCAATTCTCTTTCTCTTTCAGGCAAAATATTGGCCTTGATAAAAACATCTTCCACTACAAAACCAATGTCTCTGGCAAAAATTTGGTTGTAATTTTCTATAATCTCGGGTCGATAAACTTTTACGTCATATTTTTGAAACACTTGGTTAAAGGCTTCCATTTCAGCAACCATATCTTTTTCAACGGGATAGGTGCCTGCTAAAATGTGCTCTAACGACTTTGGATCATACGCCTCCTTAACAGTTGGAGTAGGCCCGTTGCTTGTAGCAGTTCCTAAAATTACCGCTTTTAAACATGCGGTTTCATTGGTAATATGTAAGGGTAAATATAGGCTCATTTTCGTGTTAATTTAGAATAAAACATAGCAAACAAATTAAACTTCTGACCATAATGGTTCGGTTAGATGTTTATCTACAAAAAACTCCAATTTTTCAGTTACTTCAGAAGCATTTATCACAACTTGGGTTTTAACAATACTGATAAACAATCGTTGGTATAAATTTTCCCAACGATTTTTCAACTGCAAATCGGCATCATCTATTACCAAAAATCGAACTGTATTTAAATTAAAACCTGCTGTTGCAAATAAATCATTAATTTTGGTTGGCGTGCTAACAATAATATCATTTCCGAGGGAAATCCTATTTTTATCTTCATCCATATCCGATTTATCGTGTGAAAAATACACCCGCAATTGGTTGTATTTCCCCAATTTTTCAAACCATTCCACTACTTCCAAACCATCTTCTTTTGAATTGACCAAAAACAATGCTCTGGTACTTTCTCCAACAGGTTGTTGTAATTTTTGAATAGTATGCATCACAGCATTCATGGTTTTGCCACTTTGCTTTGGTGCCACCAAAACCACATCCGCACCACTTTTAATGGGACTGTAAGATGCTTCTTGTAACTCATTAGGTTCGTGATAACCCAACTCGATTAAGGCTTTTTGTAACAAAGGATGTATTTTTTTTAATTTCATAGCTTAATTTTTGGAAGCAAACAAAACAACATCTTCTTCCGAAATAGGATTTTCCCCTAAAATAATTAAACGTTCTACCACATTTCGGAGTTCTCGAATATTTCCTGTCCAGTCGTATTGCTGCAGTAATTGAATGGCTTTTTCATCAAAAGATTTGCTTGCATTGCCTTGTTCTTCAGCAATTTTTTGGGCAAAATGATGGATTAATTCCGGGATGTCCTCTCTCCTTTCATTCAACGAAGGCACTTGGATTAAAATTACTGCCAAACGATGGTACAAATCTTCTCTAAAACGACCTTCGGCAATTTCTTTTTTCAAATCTTTATTGGTAGCTGCAATCACACGTACGTTCACGGGAATGTCTTTGTCTGCTCCTACTCTTTGAATTAAATTTTCTTGTAAAGCACGCAATACTTTGGCTTGTGCGGGCAGACTCATGTCTCCGATTTCATCTAAAAAAATGGTACCATTATGGGCAGCTTCAAACTTACCTGCACGGTCTTTTACTGCAGAAGTAAAAGCACCTTTTACATGACCAAACAATTCACTTTCAATTAATTCAGATGGAATAGCTGCACAGTTCACTTCGATTAACGGAAAGGAAGCCCTTTCGCTTTTTTCGTGTAATTGGTGTGCTACCAATTCTTTACCGGTACCATTAGGCCCGGTAATCAGAACTCTTGCCTCGGTGAGAGCCACTTTTTCAATCAACTGCTTGATGTGCTCAATTTTGGCACTCGAGCCAATCATTTCGTATTTTTTGCTGATTTTTTTCTTCAATATTTTGTTCTCAATCATCAATTGCTTTTTATCCAATGCATTTCGCACGGTGTTCAACAACCGATTCAAATCGGGTGGTTTGGAAATGTAGTCAAAGGCACCTAATTTCATGGTATTTACTGCAGTTTGTATATCTCCATGCCCGGAAATCATAACAAACGGAATTTCGGGTTTGATTGCTTTTACTTTTGTAAGCAATTCTTCGCCATCCATTTTTGGCATTTTGATGTCGCACAAAACCAAATCAAAATCTTCTTGTTTAATTTTTGCAAAACCTTCTTCGCCATCTTGGGCTTCTTCTACTTGGTATTCGGAATTTTCTTCAGAAAGAATGTTTTTCAATACTCTTCTGATTGCTGCTTCGTCTTCGATAATTAAAATTTTTGCCATAAATACCTATTGGATGTTTACAAAAATAAGAAATCCGATGCCGGTAAAAAAGTTAATTGGCATCGGATTGATTTTATTAAAAATGATTTTGTTTAAAACCCTTTCTTCTCTACCAGATGCACATCGCGTTGTGGGAAAGGAATGGTGATTTTATTGCTTCTGAACGCTTGGTCAATTACAAAGCGAACATCACTTTGTATTTTTGGTAATTTAAACCCTTCTGAAACATAAAAATAAAGGGAAAACACCAAAGCAGAATCTCCAAAATCTTCAAAAAACACCATTGGCTTTGGATTTGGCAATACTTCAGGATGTTGGTTGGCACATTGTAATAAAATCTGTTCTACCAATTTGGTATCGGAACCATAAGCAACTCCAACCTTAACAAAATCACGAACATCGGTACTATTTTGAGTCCAGTTGATAATCACATCTGTTAAAAACTTGTGGTTTGGAATCACCATAACTCGGTTGTTACGGGTAACCGCTTTGGTAGATCGTAAGCTGATTTTTTCTACTTTGCACACTCTGTCGTTTACCTCAATAATATCTCCCACATGTAAGGACTGGTCCAATATAATCAGTACTCCAGAAATAACATCTTGAAACAATTGTTGCAAAGCAAACCCCAACCCAATAAAAATTGCTGCAGATGCTGTAAGCAAAACACTGATGTTAATTCCGGCTGCATTTAAGGTAAACATTACCACAAACACATACACCAAATATTGAATGAACTGAAAAATACCAACAAACTTAGATTTGTCTTCCGATGGTAATTTTTGGGTAATAAATTTCCGAATTATCTTTAAAACAATTCGGGTTAAAATTAAAGCAATCAATAAAGCCAATATCAAACCAACCGTGATATTCACTTGGCTGGTATGATATAGGCTAAATCCTAAAAACTCTTTTATTTCAACAAGTATTTCTTTCAAACTTAGTATTTCATCCATTTAAGTAATTCACCCCAAGTTGGCTTTTTGCCATACATTAAAATACCAACTCGGTATATTTTGGCTGCTACCCATACTACAAATATAAAGAATCCGTATAGCAAAACGATAGATAATGCAATTTGCCACCAAGGCACTCCAAACGGAATTCGCATGAGCATGACAATTGGAGAGGTTAACGGAACTATTGAAAATACCGTAGCAATGGTTCCGTGAGGATCATTAATTACAGTAGCAAACCCAATATAAATACCTAAAATTAAAGGCAACATAATTGGTAATAAAAATTGTTGCGAATCGGTTTCGTTATCTACTGCTGCTCCAATTGCTGCATAAAAGGAACAGTACAAAAAGTAGCCACCAATAAAATAAACCAAGAAATACAATACCAACGAAACAATATTTAACTCTTCAATGTATTGTTTTACTATTTCAAAATTGAATTTAGAAGCAGCTTCCATAGCTTCGGGTTGCTGCATCATTTGCTCGGCTATAGAGGTAGTACCCAACATAGCACCCAACACTCCGTACAATACACCACCTAAAATTACCCATACCAAAAACTGCAACAAACCTGCAAACGAAGTACCAATAATTTTACCCATCATCAGCTGAAATGGTTTTACCGATGAGATGATAATTTCGATAATTCGGTTCGTTTTTTCTTCAATCACACTTCGCATGACCATGTTGCCATAAATAATGATAAACATCATGATCAAATACCCAAATCCAAATCCAATAAAAGTTTTGATTTCGTTGATGCCTTTTAAGCCATCCTCTCCGGTAGATTTGGATAATTTGGCAGAAACATTTACTTTTAACGAGTCAATAGCTTTGGTATCGATGCCATTTTTTAAGTAGTTTTCTTTGGTGATTTTTTCAGCAATAATGTCTTCTAAATCCAACACAAAATCTAAATTTGGACTATCGTTAGAAATATATTGCACTTTTTCGGCTACTTTGTTTAAATCATCCTCTACAGGAATGTACAACAAGCCATCATAGAACTCCGATTGCACACTGTCTTTTAACACTTGCAATGGTTCGTTTTTAAAGTAATAAAACTTGGTTTGCTTATCCGACTCGAATTCTTTTTCAAAAATTCCGGAAGCATCGTGTATGGCAATTTGCTTTTGGTCGCCTTTTATGCTAGCTACAAAAGCCACCACTCCCATAATGGCAACAAACAACAACGGACTTAAAAAAGTCATAACAATAAAAGATTTGTTTTTAACTTTTGCTAAAAACTCTCTTTGGATGATGGTAGATAATACACTCATGATTTTTTGCTTACGGTTTGAATAAAAATATCGTTGGCACTGGGGATTTTTTCTAAAAAGTGGGTTACTTGCCCATTAGCTATGAGCAATTGTAACAAATCGTTAGCAGTATGTTGTTGTAGTTGCACCAATAACTTATAATCGTTGTGAATGGTTTTAAAATCTGCCTCTTGAACCACATAATTTTGGGTAATTAACAATTGTTTCAAAGCTTCTGCTTGGTTGGTTTCTATTCCAACTTCGAAGGTATTGCTTTTAAAACTACGCTTGATGTCTAATAAATTTCCTTCTAAAACTTTGTTGGATAGGTGTATTAAAGCAATATGATCACACAATTCTTCTACACTTTCCATACGGTGGGTAGAAAAAATGATAGAGGCACCTTTTTCTTTTAATGCTAAAATTTCATCTTTGATCAAATTGGCATTTACTGGGTCGAAACCAGAAAATGGCTCGTCAAAAATCAACAATTTAGGTTGATGCAATACGGTAACCACAAATTGCACTTTTTGAGCCATTCCTTTGGATAGCTCTTGTATTTTTTTGTTCCACCAACCTTCAATATTCAATCGCTCAAACCAATAGTGCAATTGCTTTTTGGCTTCTGCTTTGTCCATTCCTTTCAATTGTGCCAAGTATAAAGCTTGTTCTCCAACTTTCATAGTTTTGTACAAACCTCTTTCCTCAGGCATGTATCCAATATACTGAACGTGTTTGGGTTGCAGTGGCTCTCCATCTAAAATTACTTGACCCGAATCGGGCATGGTAATTTGATTGATGATTCGGATTAAAGAAGTTTTACCGGCACCATTAGGCCCTAACAAGCCATAAATACTTCCTTTGGGTACTTGCAAAGAAACGTTGTTTAAGGCCCGATAACTTCCGTAGTTTTTTACGATGTTTTTTGCCTCAAGAATATAAGAGCTCATATTAAAAAGTTTTAGCTATGAGTGCACAATGTACATAAAATGTTACAGGCATAAAAGAAAAAACCCACCCAAGTACAAGCCATGGATGGGAAAAATTGCTATGAAAAAGAAATTTACTAATTACTTAGTTCAACAAAATTAAAAAAAGTTTTAATACTAGGAAAACATATCCTTAACTTTTTCAAAAAAAGATTTATCTGATTTTTCCGGATTAGGTTTAAAGTTTTCGTCTTCTAACATTTTTTCAAAGAAAACCCGTTGCTCTTTGTTTAGTTGTTTTGGAGTCCAAACGTTTACATGAATTAACAAATCTCCATTTCCGTAACCATTTAGGCTTGGTACACCTTTGCCTTTTAATCGAAGAATTTTTCCCGATTGGATGCCTTCTTCCAGTTTGATGCGAACTTTACCTCCTACTGCTTCAATTTCTTTAGAAACTCCCAAAGCAGCTTCTGCAAAACTGATATACAAATCGAGATGTAAATTATCCCCTTCTCTCTTTAAAAACTCGTGTTCTACTTCTTCAATCACCACAATCAAATCACCCGGTATGCCATTTCCTGGAGCATCATTTCCTTTTCCAGATACTTTTAATTGCATCTCATCTGCCACACCAGCAGGGATTTTGATAGATACGGTTTCCTCCTCCAAAATCATCCCTTGTGCATCGGCATTGGCAGGCTTTGAATTAATAATTTGTCCGCTACCTTGGCAAGTAGTACATGTGGTTGCAGTTTGCATTCTGCCTAAAATAGTGTTGGTTACTCGCAGTACTTGCCCGCTTCCGTTACAAGTAGAACAAGTTTTATAAGAAACCCCGGGAGCTTGTTTTTTGCGTTTCACTTTCACTTTTTTCTCCACCCCATTCGCAATTTCCTCTACCGTTAATTTTACTTTAATGCGTAAATTGGTTCCTTTCATTCTGCGTTGACCTCCACCAAAACCTCCACCACCAAATCCGCTGAAAGCCCCACCGAAGGCTCCTCCAAAAATATCACCAAACTGACTAAAGATGTCCTCCATGTTCATGCTTCCGCCACCAAAGCCACCAGCACCGTCAAAAGCGGCATGCCCGTATTGGTCATAACGTGCTTTTTTGTCAGGATCGCTTAACACTTCGTAAGCTTCTGCTGCCAGTTTGAAGTTTTCTTCTGCTTCTTTGTTGCCAGGATTTTTATCTGGGTGGAATTCGATTGCTTTTTTTCGGTAAGCTTTTTTGATTTCCTCTGGAGAAGCATTTTTGGAAATTCCCAATACTTCGTAAAAGTCTTTCTTCATTTTCATTTAATATTTTATACCCAATGGGCCTATTACATGCCGATTACCACTTTTGGGAATCGAATAATTTTATCTCCTAATTTGTATCCTTTTTCTACCACATCTACAATCTTTCCTTTCAAATCTTCTGATGGAGCTGGAATTTGGGTAATTGCCTCAGCAAAGTCCGCATCAAAAGCATCTCCAGCATTCAATTCAACCATTTCTAAACCTTTGGATACCAAAGTTGATTTTAATTTTTCGTGAATTAACTCCACACCTTTTACCAAATTTTCATCCTCTGACTTAGCAATTTGTATCATTGCTCTATCAAAATCGTCTAAAACAGGCAATAATGCTTGCAAAACTTCTTGGTTAGCCGTTTTAAAAAGCTCTACCCTTTCTTTAGAAGTTCTTTTTTTATAATTTTCAAACTCCGCAAAAAGTCGTAAAAACTTGTCTTTTTCGGTTTCTAATTGCGACTTTAATTGCTCGGTTTCCGAAACTTCTATCACCTCTTCGTTTGAAGAGTTTTCGGTTGTAATTGGTTCGTTTTGATTGATTTCTTCTATTGGGTTTTTCTCTTGTGCTTCCATTACAGTCCTATCACATTAATTTATTGAATGGTTTATGAATTTTAAGTTTTAAAAATGTATGCAAATGTACTGCCATTTCTCCTACAATGCCAAATTGTCACCAATTCCATCTTTTGAAAATTGGAGTTTTAATACTTTTTTAAGAGGCAAGCCCATGAAAAGTTTTAATTTTGTGGAAGATTTATTAAATAATTGTTAAACAAAAAATGAAAATTGTATGAGTAAAAAGTTTTTAGTATTTTTAGTGATGGGTGCATTTTTAGTTGTTTCTTGTAAAAATGACACCAAAAAAGCTGAGGATGCTCAAGAAGTAACGGAAGTTTCTGCGGATGCCAATGTGTACGTTGCAGATGTAGCCGCTTCTGTAATTGAATGGGAAGGCTCTAAGCCAACCGGAAAGCACAATGGTACTATTAAAATCAAATCTGGGGAGTTGTCATTAAACAACGGAAAAATTGAAGGTGGCAAATTTGTAATCGACATGACTTCAATTGAAGTATTAGATTTACAAGGAAAAGAGAAAACAGATTTAGAAGGCCACTTGAAAGGTTTGGCAAAAGATGAAAGCGCTGATCACTTTTTTAATACTACCAAATACCCTGAAGCTTCGTTTGAAATTACTTCGGTAGTAACTGAAAATGGTGTAACTACTGTATCTGGTAACTTAACCATGAAAGAAATTACCAAAAATGTAAGTTTCCCTGCTACCATTTTGGTAAACGAAGGTCAGTTAACCTTATCTACCGAAACTTTCTCAATTAACAGAACAGATTGGAAAGTAAACTATGGTTCCAAATCCATCTTTGCTGATTTGGGAGATAAATTCATTAACGATAATATCGATTTAAAAATCACTTTATCTACAACCAAGTAACTGTTAAATAGATTAAATTAAAAGCTCCTAAATTTAGGAGCTTTTTTTATGGTATCACTTGATAAGTTCGTCTAAAGCTAGTGATAATTGCGAATATTGAAATTCAAAACCTTTGTCAATTAATTTATCACTGCTTACTCTCTGGCTTTCATATAACAACTGATGCATTTCACCCAAAACTAATTGCATCGTAAATTTTGGAATTCCAGGTAACAATAAAGGCTTTTTGAGTTTTTGTGCAACTTCTTGTGTCATCATTTTATTGGTAACCGGGTTTGGAGCAACCGCATTAAACACTCCACCCAATTCTTTTTGAGCTAAGAAGATAAAAATTCGTACCAAATCATCTATATGAATCCACGATTGCCATTGCGAACCATCCCCAAAAGTAGCACCAGCGCCAAGCTTGATTGGGGTAACTAATTTTGGAAAAGCACCACCATTTTTATCTAAAACCAAACCAATTCGAACCATAGATACTTTGCGTAAATTGTTTAATTTAGCTACTTCCTCTTCCCATGCTTGCACTACCTTACCTAAAAAATTAGTGGAAATTTCATTAGAATTTTCTACATAATAATTGGTTTTGCTATCTTCATAAATACCAATAGCAGAAGCACTAATTACATGTTTTACTTCGTTAGCATGTTCCCTTAACAAGGCCTTAAGTAATCTTGTGGAAAACACCCTACTATTCAAAATTTCTTGCTGATAAGCTTTAGTCCATTTTTTGGAGACAGTAGCACCTGCCAAATGAAAAATGATTTCTACTCCCTCTATGCATGAAGCATCTATTTCCATAGTGTTGGGATTCCAGTAAAAACCTTTACCGATAGAAGACTGTAATTTAGATTTAGAAGTAGACAAATAATGTACTTGCCAACCTAATTCTTTACAAGCTATGGCCAATTTTTGACCAACCATTCCGGTAGCTCCTGTAATTAAAACCTTTTTCATTTTTTTGAGTTTTGTAATACAAAATTACCCAAAATGAAAAGGTAATAGTATTAGTCAAATGTTAATTGGTTTTTATTTAGCAGTGTTTTTCAGCTTGATTGTCCACTCAAAATCCATTACCGAAACTTGCTCCCCTTTTTGGTTAACTCCTACAGATTGTAACCAAATGGTTTGTCCTTCACTAGTTTCTATTGCCTTTAGGATGGTGTCATTAATCAATTCTCCTTGATTGCATGTAAATGTGATAACCCCGGTTGCCTTTTTGGTAAAAGTTGCTTTGTTGTTTGCTACCAACATTGAAATTGATTTCCCTGATTTTTTGATTTCCATCATCACCAAAGCACCAGTAGATAATTCAGCTGCCATAGCTTGCACCGCAAAATACATCGATTGAAATGGATTTTGATTAAACCAACGATGTTTGACTTTTACCACACACTGTTTGTTGTTGATTTGATGTACCCTTACCCCACTCCAATATGCAGAAGGCAATTTAAAAAACAGAAAAGTATTGAGTTTACTAGCAGAAACCATGATATATCCGATTGTTAGAGCCTAAAAGTACAAAAATTTTAGTAAACTTTATTTGTTAAAAATATGTTAATAATTAGTACCTTGCGTTACATAATACCTTCTTTTAGACATATATTTGTATAACCAAAAATTTTGTATGATATGGTAACAACAACAGACAGAAACATTGGAGCAATTTTGCATCTGAGTCAAATGAGTAAGTACCTCTTCCCTTTTGGAGGAATTATTATTCCATTGATCATTTGGATCAATAAAAGACAAACGTCAGACTTTGCAGACCAATGCGGTAAAAGCGTTTTAAACTTTAACTTGAGTATGTTTTTATACTACTTGGTTGCCATCACCTTATTTGTGATAGGAGTGATTTACTTTGCTATTGATTTTGAAAATATCAATGAAATTGTTCAAGAAGCCACACCGGTAACCTTAATTGCATTTATAATAATTTTCGTGCTGTTTTTTATTGGGTTGATTTTACTTGAGTTTATCGTAAGCATCATCGCTGCATTAAAAGCAAGTAATGGAGAAAACTACCAATATCCGTTTACCATTAAATTCTTAAAATAAATTCGTATGAATATTGAAAACACCAAAGCACAAATGCGAAAAGGAGTTTTGGAATTTTGCATCCTCTCGGTATTAAAAAAGAAAGAGCAATATACTTCTGAAATTTTAGACGCTTTAAAGGAAGCCAAATTGTTGGTGGTAGAAGGCACCATTTATCCGCTCTTAACTCGGTTAAAAAACGACGGCCTACTAAATTACAGGTGGGAAGAATCTACCTCCGGACCACCGAGAAAGTATTATGAGTTAACCCATGAAGGACATCAATTTTTAGAAGAATTGTCAAAAACCTGGGAAGAACTTTCGAATGCGGTAACCAATATTACACAATCTTAAAAACTAACATCATGAACAAAACAATAAATATCAATATAGGAGGATTGTCATTTCACATAGATGACACTGCTTTTCAAAAACTAGAAAGATACCTAAAAGCAATAGAAAACTCTATTTCCTCTCAAGGAAAAGAAGAAATTATGAAAGATATCGAAATGCGTATTTCGGAAATTTTTACAGAAAATATGCCAAGTAACCAACACGTAGTTTCTTTAGAAGTAATAGATATTATGATTGGCATCATGGGGCAACCTGAAGACTACAAATTAGAAGAAGAACCGGGACAAACCTATGCCAAAACCACCATTAGAAATAAAAAACTATATCGAGATATCGATAAAAATATTTTAGGTGGAGTTGCAGCTGGCTTGGGACACTTTTTTAATATCGATGCTTTATGGATCAGATTGTTATTAGTGCTTATTGTCATTGCTGGATTTGGTTCTCCAATTTTAGTGTACATCTTGCTTTGGGTTTTGGTACCCAAAGCGATGACCACGTCTGAAAAAATTGAAATGCGTGGAGAGGCTGTGAATCTTACAACCATTGAGAAAAAAGTAATGGAAGATTTGAACAATCCAGTTCAGGCTGATGTGAGCATTCAAAGAAATAATGCCAGTCATAATTTCAGCAATTTTTTGCAAGCTTTTTTTAATGTGATTGCCAAAGTAATCGGAATTTTCATCACCGTTTTTTCATTAATCATGTTATTAGGGGTGTTCATTGCCTTCATTGCAAGTTTATTTGGTTTGACTTCTATACTAAATAACCCTGCTTCTGATTTTGTAGAATTAGTCATGTATGATTCTATTCCGGTTTGGTTGATTTCTGTATTGGGCTTTTTAGCATTTGGCATTCCATTATTCTTTTTGAGCTTGTTGGGATTAAAATTGATGATTCCTAACATGAAATCAACAGGAAGCATTGTTAAGTATACTTCCATAGCAATTTGGATTATTGCTGTTTCCTTTTTAACCTATTTCGGCATCAAACAAGGACAAGAATTTATGTACACCGGAAATAAAATTGAAAAAATAGAATTGCCAATCAGCACCAACGATACCTTAAAAGTAAAGTTTTCTTACAATGACAATTACACCAAAGGTTGGGATGATTGGGACAACGATTTTAAAATTGTACAAGATTCTACTGGTGTAAAAAAGGCATACTTTGAAGAAGTAGAGATAGAATTTTTACCTTCAGAAAATCCGGTAGCATATCTTCAAATTAGAAAAAGTTCAAAAGGTAATTCGTTAGAAAATGCAACCAATAGGGCAGAACAAATTCAGTTTAATTACAGCATTACGAATAACGAATTGGTATTTGACAACTATTTTTTAGCCGAATTGAAAGATAAATTTCGTGCACAAGAAATAATTATATATATTTATTTACCTAAAAATCAATTAGTTAAAATTGACAAAAATGTTAAAAATTTCAATCGCACAGATTCCAGAATTTTAGATTTATGGGGAATTACTGAACAAACGCATACCTTTAAAGTAACTTCTTCACAATTAGAATGCTTGACTTGTGGAAAAGATTTAGAAGTAGAAAATGATACTATTGAAAGTATCTCGGTACAAATTAACAACAAAGAAGTGATCAAAGCAGAACCTAAAAAGGGAAGGCTTGTAATAGATAAAAACGGAACTGTTCAAAAAAACTAAAACAATATGATACGATTTTTTATTTACCTAGTAAGAGCATTTTGTGCCATTTTATTGGCCATACTAAGTATGTCATGCCAATACAAAATTGACATTAAAGACACAGCTGTAAAGGAACTATCAGGCAACGTGGTAACAGAATTAAGAAATGTAGAAGCCTTTGAAGGGATTAAAGTTAGTCAAGGTATTGAGGTTTTTATTTCACAAGGAGCAGAAAGAAAAGTAGAAGTAAAAACGGATGCTTCTATTTTACCATTGGTGGAAACCAATGTTAGCAATCAAATTTTGCGAATTCAGTTAAAACAAAAATCTGTTTGGAAAAATATAAGCAAAATTCAAGTATACATAACCAACCCTACTTATACAAAAATTGAGACCAGTAGCGGAAGTAGTGTAACTTCAAAAAACGATATTGTTGGTGCAAAAATCTCATTAAGTAGTTCCAGTGGAAGTTCTATTGAAGTTGCATTAGAACAAGAAGAGGTTTTAGCAGAATCGAGCAGTGGAAGCCAAATAGAAATTTCTGGCAAAGCTTTACACTTACAAACAGATTCTTCAAGCGGAAGTGAGATTGATGCAAAAAATTTATATGTAAACGAAGTAGATGCCGAAGCATCTAGTGGAAGTTCTCAAAAAGTACATCCGGCATTATGGTTAAAAGCCAAAGCATCAAGTGGAAGCAGCGTTAATTATTACAAAAAACCGACTAATTTAGAAATTAAAGAGAGTTCCGGTGGATCGATAAGAGAACGCAAAGGATAATAGTTTTTTTTGTTCTGTTAACTATCAAAAACCAATACAACAAAAAAGTTAGGTTTTTGATAGTTTTTTTATTGGAATATACTATTCAAAAACGTACTTTCGTGACTGTCTTAAAATTCATTCGTATGAAAAAGTTTTCTTATGCATTGCCGATTTTAATATTTTTTTTATTTGGTGGCAGCTCTTTGGTACAAGCTCAAAAAAAAGAAAAAATCAAAGGCAGTAAAATAGTAACTTCTGAAATTAAAGAATTAGAAAATTTTGAAGCTATTGAGATAGATGAAAAACTAGAAATCACTTTGATTCCTGGTGACAAACCTCAATTGGAGATTGAAGCTGACGACAATTTACAAGAAATTTTTCAGTTTGAAATTGTTAATAAAACCTTAAGAATTAGAACCAACAAAGAAGCTTCTGGAGCAAAAAAAGTAGCTATAAGAATTCAATATACACCAGAGTTTAAATTACTTATTGCTAAAGGCGAAGTAGTATTTAAAGCATTGGCTGAAATTACGGTACCTGAATTAACTGTAAAAACATTTACCAATGCCAAAGTATTTATGAATGCTAAAGTAGACCTATTTACCTTGATAATGGAAGAAAAATCGTTGATGGAATTAAATTTAAAAGCCTCTGAAACGGTACTTGAATTAAACAAAAATGCCACCTTACAAGCCTTGATTTACTCCAAAAACATGAAAGCTGATTTTTACCAAAAAGCAAATGCTGTTTTAGAAGGTGATCTAGAAACTTTAAATTTAAGATTGGATAATTCTGTAGAATTTACTGGTAAAAAACTAACCAGCAAAAACATTTATTTAAAAACAGATAATGTGGTTAAATGCAGTGTGATGGCAATAGAAAAACTTAATTTAGAAGTTGCCGGAAGAAGCGAAGTTTCTATATATGGTAATCCTGCTATAGAAATTATTAAATTTGGCGATGATGCTGTTTTAAGAAAAAAGTCAAAATAAAAATAGCCTCCAAATGGAGGCTATTTTATTGCTATATTAATCACAATTAATTCACTGCTAATTTCTTCACTATCACACCTGTTTCAGTTTCGAAACTTGCATAATAAATTCCTTTGTTAGTCAAGTTTATTTGCAATTGATTAGACAGGTTGCCATTGTTTAATGTTAACACTTCTCTACCCAAAGCATCAAACACCAATACTTTTTTCACCTGAATTGCTGTTGGTACCTCCACATTAAAAATTCCATAACTTGGATTAGGATATACTACCACATCAAAACTTAGTTCAAAGCTTTGGTTGGACAACACGGTTTGGTTAAAGTTATTGATAATATTATTTAAATGAGATTGCATTCTGGTTACTTGTCCTGCTGTAAACATATACAAACAAGCATCTTCGGTATAATCCATGTAGTTCATGTGTAACATTCTTGGAGTTCCTGTACAAGTTGAAAAAGTATTGATACTCGGACAACCATAATTTTCTTCATGATGCAAAGGTGTATCAGCTACCAAATCATTTCCACAATTAGCATCTCCCCAAATATGGTTTAGATTCATATAGTGGCCTAACTCGTGTGTTAAAGTTCTACCTTTATTGTAGGGAAACGTTGGCACATAACCTGCACAACCTGAACCGCTACCAAAACAAAAAGTATTGATAAATACAGCAGCACCCCAACCAGGGTTAGATCCTAAATATGCATAACCCAAAGTTTGACTTCCTAAATTATCTACCACTAAATTTAAATAACCAGCCCAAGTAGAATCCCAATCAGTTCCATTTCCAAAATTATATCCAAAAGTAATGGCTTTTTGACCATTAGTTAATCCGGAACCTGCAGGATGATTTTGGTCTGCAATTACAAACTCTACATTCATCGAACCATGATTAATGGCAGGATAATTGGCTGGTTTAAGCACATTCCAAGTAGTGCTAATTTCTACATTTAAACCTTTGTAATCCGCATTTAAAATATCTACCTGATTTTGAGCCAAACTTCTTAAACAGTTTTTTTTGGTTTCAGTGGCATTGGTTTCTAATACGTAATGTACTGCAACAGGAATTTTAATAGTGTTTAAAATTTGCTGGTTGTTTTTACCATCTAAAGCATCTTGGTAAGCTTGTTCTGAGACCAACTTTTGTTGGTCGTGTAATTGTTTCATCAAAGGGTTGAATTGCAATTGTTCCATTTTGTGGACTGTTCCACAAGTTCTTTGCCCATAGGTTAACATTCCTACGACCAAAAAACACCAAAGTAATTTTGTTTTCATTTTTTGTGTGTAAATTGTTGGTTAGGGATTAAGCATCTTCCACAGCAAATCTTTTAGCTCTTGCAAGCCGTTTTGTGCCACAGAAGATATCATTTTCCATGAAACATCTTTAAAATGTTGCTTCATGTATGTTTTTAATTCTTCAGATAATTCTTCGTCTAATAAATCGCATTTAGAAATTACCACCAAACGGTCTTTATCTAACATTTCAGGATTGTATCGCTTTAGTTCATCCAGCAAAATTTCATATTCTATTCTAATGTCTTTTGCATCGGATGGCACCAAAAATAATAAAATAGAATTTCGTTCAATGTGTCGTAAAAAATAATGCCCCAATCCTTTTCCTTCTGCAGCCCCTTCAATAATTCCGGGAATATCTGCCATTACAAACGATTGGAAATCGCGATAAGCCACAATTCCTAAATTTGGCTTTAAGGTAGTAAACGGATAATCGGCAATTTTAGGTTTGGCAGAAGTTAAAACTGATAGTAAAGTAGATTTACCTGCATTCGGAAAACCAACCAAACCAACATCAGCCAAAACTTTTAATTCTAATATCACATCCAACTCTTCCCCTTGCAATCCTGGTTGGGCATATCTTGGGGTTTGGTTGGTGGACGTTCTAAAATGCCAGTTTCCTAATCCTCCTTTACCACCTTTTACCAATATTTTTTCTTGCTCATGTTCAGTAATTTCAAACAACAACTCTCCAGAGTCTTTGTCTTTAACAACAGTTCCAAGAGGCACTTCAATAATCTTGTCTTCTCCATCAGCACCGGTACTTCTGCTACTTCCTCCATCTCCACCATGCCCCGCCTTTACATGTCGAAGAAACTTTAAATGAAATAAAGTCCATAAGTTTTTATTGCCCTTTAATATCACATGTCCACCTCTTCCACCATCTCCACCATCTGGCCCTCCTTTTTCAATAAACTTTTCGCGGTGTAAATGTGTAGAACCTTTTCCTCCTTTTCCGGAAGCAACATAAACTTTAACGTAATCAACAAAATTTCCTTCAGTCATTCAATGGTATATATAGGGTAATCGTAATTAATTTTTATAAAAACGTGAACAAAGTTATAGTTTTTATCGGATTTAAAGCAGAATAGCGTTGAAAAGCAATAAAAACAAAACAACCTGTTCCAAAAAGAACAGGTTGCCTAGTATCATATACTTTGTCAATTAGCTTAACTGATTAAAAACTTCCACCAAACGTTGGGTAACCTCATTAATGCTTCCAATACCATTTACCTCGTAAAACTTATTTTGCTGTTGGTAGTAAGCCATCAAAGGAGCTGTTTTTTCATTGTATTCTTGGTAGCGATTGCGAATTTTTTCTTCATCTTGGTCGTCAGGTCTGCCTGAAGTTTTTCCTCTTTCTAACAAACGCTGCACTAAAATTTCATCATCCGCTTCCAATGCAATGGTTGCTGTGATTTTTTGATTTTTAGTCTCTAAAAAAGCATCTAATGCTTCTGCCTGAGCAATTGTCCTTGGAAATCCATCAAACAAAAACCCATTGGCCTCCGGATTTTTATCTACTTCGCTTTGCAGCATCTCAATAGTAACTGCATCCGGAACCAAATCACCTTTATCCATGTAAGTTTTTGCTAATCTCCCTAATTCTGTATCGTTTTTAATGTTGTATCTAAAAATATCTCCAGTAGAAAGGTGCACCAAATTAAATTTTTGCTTTAAAAATTCTGCTTGCGTTCCTTTACCTGCTCCTGGTTTTCCGAAAAGTACTATATGAATCATGCTTTATGGTAATTAGTTGTTTTCTGATAATTGATAAACATCGTTTAAATTTCTGCCTAAACCGTTGTAATCTAATCCAAATCCTACAATAAATTTGTTTGGGATACGAATGCCAACATAATCTATTTTGATTTCTTTTTTGTAGGCATCTGGCTTAAAAAACAAAGTAGCAATTTTGATTCGTTTGGCACCTTTGTCTTTTAAAATTAACTTCAATTTTTCAATGGTATACCCGGTATCTACAATATCTTCTAAAATCACTACCGATTTGCCTTCTATGGATTCATTCAATCCAATCAATTCTTGTACTTCTTGCGTGGTTTGGGTTCCTTTATAAGAAGCTAATTTTACAAAGCTTACTTCGCAAGCATGTTCATAACGTTGAATTAATTCAGAAGCAAACAGAAAAGAGCCATTCAATACTCCTAAAAATAAAGGCACTTCGTCTTGAAAATCGTCATTGATTTGTTCTGCAACATGGTCAATTGCAAAAGAAATTTCATCGTAAGTAATAAAAATTTCAAAGGTTTTGTCGTGTAGTTGTATCATGGTGTTAGTAAAGTGCAAAAGTAACAAAAGCAATTTGCATTTTCATGAACCAAACTATATAAATTGCTAAATTGAAATACTTTACTCGCTGGTTGATTTTTCATTTTACAAAAGCAATATGTATCTTTGCCAAAACAACACACATGAACTACTTTTCTACCGATTTTAAAATTGGTATTTTAGGAGGCGGACAACTAGGCAAAATGTTATTAGCCGAATGTAGGAAGTGGGATATTGCCACCTATATTTTAGACCCAAGTATAGATGCACCTTCTCAATTTGGATCCCACTATTTTGAAGTGGGTGATTTATTGGATTACGAAACAGTTCACCAATTTGGCAAAAAAGTAGACATCCTGACTATTGAAATTGAGAATGTAAACCTTGATGCTTTGGATCAATTGGAAGCAGAAGGTAAAAAAGTGTTTCCATCTCCAAAAACTTTGCGAAACATTCAAAGTAAAATCAGTCAGAAAAAGAAATACCTCGAAAACAACATCCCAACTGCTCCAGCTCTATTCTTTAACAAAAAAAAAGAATTAGAGGAAGCTCTGCAACTCGAAAAAATTACTTTTCCGTGTGTTTGGAAACAAGACAGATTTGGTTATGATGGTTTTGGGGTGAAAGTATTAAAATCTACCAATGATATGCAAAGCCTTCCGGAAACCCCTTTTTTGCTGGAAGAAATGATTCCGTTTAAAAACGAATTGGCAGTAATTGTAGTTCGATCTGCTTCAGGGGAAGTTAGTACTTATCCTGTAGTTGAAATGGAGTTTCATCCGGAAGCCAATCAAGTAGAATACGTAATTTGCCCCGCACGAATAGACGAAAATGTGGCGAAAAAAGCTCAAGAAGTAGCTTTAAAAGCAGCAGAAGTCTTCCAACATGTTGGTTTGTTGGCTGTGGAGATGTTTCTTTCTGAAGACTCGGAAGGAAACGATTTAATTTTGGTAAATGAAGTCGCACCAAGACCTCATAACTCCGGACATTATTCTATTGAAGCCAGTTATACTTCGCAGTTTGAAAACCATATTCGGGCCATTTTAGATTTGCCTTTAGGAAACACTGAAAGCAAAGTTGCAGGAATTATGGTAAATTTGGTTGGTGCAGAAGGATTTACAGGTCCTGTAATGTATGAAAACATGCATCAAATTCTGCAAATGCAGGGTGTGACACCACATATTTACGGCAAAAAAGAAACCCGTCCGTTCCGGAAAATGGGACATGTAACCATAGTAAATGAAAATGTAGAAGTGGCCAGAAAAATTGCAGAGGAAGTAAAGAATAGTATTAGAGTGATAAGTCAATCTTCACTTAAAGATGGAGTTTAATAACTCTAAAAATATCAAACCATAAAACCCTACTCACCCCTAGTAGGATTTCCCCTTTTGGGGGATAGGGGGCTGATATGAAAGTAGCCATCATCATGGGAAGCATTTCGGACATGCCAATAATGCAAGAAGCCATCGATATTTTACAAGGATTTGACATCGAAACCGTAGTAGATATTGTTTCGGCACACAGAACCCCGGAAAAATTATTTGATTTTAGTAAAAATGCCCACGAAAGAGGCATTTCAGTCATTATTGCTGGTGCTGGTGGTGCAGCTCATTTACCCGGAATGGTGGCAAGCATGTCTCCCCTACCCGTAATTGGAGTGCCTGTAAAATCAAGTAATTCCATAGATGGTTGGGATTCGGTTTTGTCTATTTTACAAATGCCTGGTGGGGTTCCGGTAGCAACGGTAGCTTTAAACGGTGCAAAAAATGCCGGAATTTTGGCTGCTCAAATCATCGGAAGCCATGACAAATGTGTATTGGATAAAATCATCTTGTACAAAGAAGGATTAAAACAAGCAGTGAATAAAGCATCTGAAGGATTAAAATCCTAATTTCTTGGAGCTTTTTCCAGCTATCCGCTATATCTTTTTGTCTCGTTTTTAAAACGACACAAAAAGGATGCCGCTACTATCTGGGCTAGGCACTATTTTTCAAAACAAAATTTATTTTAAATATTACTTGTACGGACAATTTGGGACTTGTTCCTATCAAAAACAAAAAATGAAAACACTTACCTCAACATTCAACACCAAACACAACACCGCTCCTTTTTCGCAAATAAAATTAGACGATTACAAATCTGCATTTATCGAAAATATTGCGAAAGCAAAAGCCGAAATTGATGCCATAATTACAAATTCTGAAACTCCAACATTTCAAAATACGATTGTAGCTTTAGATTTTGCTGGAGAACAATTAGATAGATTATCATCGATATTCTTCAATTTAAACTCGGCTGAAACTTGTGACGAAATGCAAAAAATTGCTCAAGAAGTTTCTCCATTGTTGACAGAATTTAGTAATGACATAGCATTAAATGAAGATTTATTCAAACGTGTAAGAGCAGTTTATGATCAAAAAGACACTTTGACTTTAACAACAGAACAAGCCACTTTATTAGACAAAAAATTCAAAGGGTTTTCACGAAATGGTGTCTTGTTAAACGAAGAAGACAAACTGAAATTACGCGAAATCGACACCGAATTAGCCAAACTCCAGTTAACTTTTGGAGAAAATGTATTTGCCGAAACTAATCACTACCAATTACATATCACCAACGAAGCCGACTTAAAGGGTTTGCCAGAAGATGCCAAAGAAATGGCCCATTCACTTGCTAAATCAAAAGGATTAGAAGGTTGGGTGTTTACCTTAGATTTTCCGAGCTATTTGCCATTTATAACTTATGTTGAAAATCGTGAATTACGTAAAGAAATAAGTATTGCCTTTGGCAAAAAAGGATTTCAAAACAATACATACAATAACCAAGAGATTGTTAAACGAATCGTAGAATTACGTCACAAACGTGCTAATTTATTAGGTTACGAATCGCATTCGCATTTTGTTTTAGAGGAA
>CAZAHJ010000022.1:0-26139 GCA_964485115.1 uncultured Flavobacterium sp. | reverse complement strand
GTGATAAGGTTATAATTTTCCCTACAGAGAAATTGTCAAACGACTCAGAAAGTATTAAAACAATAGAAAAAGCTAGTAAAACAATTAATCCTGTTGATATTTCAGCAATAGGTTCATTACAAAAGAATTTGTAAACTATCATTGAAATAATCAATATAGCAAGGATTATTAGTCCTATTCTAGCAAACCAATTTATTTCTTTCTCTTTTTCTTTTTGATTTTCCATATTTTGTCGTTTGTTGTGTTTTAGCATGCCCGCTAACTAATTAATACCCCCAAACTTATACAGGTTTTTATAAATTTATACATATTAACTTTATTTTTTATTACTAAAGTATAATAAAAATATTTTTTATGCAAATAAATCTATAAAATAAATATATGTAACTTTTTTTTGGTTGAGATAAATGCAAATAAAACTTGACTATTTACATCCAAAGTAAGCGTGGTTTTTGTTGAAATTTGATAAAGAAAAATAAGGAAACTATATTTTAAAAAATCATTTTAAATATTTTGAACTAAGAACTTTTGAAATAAAAACTAACCAAAACTTATAAATGATAACCAAAAAAAAACACCTCCAAAGAGGTGTTTTCTATTTTGATACAAGGAGTTGTATTATTCTTTATCGGCTTCTGCTGCTTTTTGTGCTTTCTTTTCTTTAATCATTTCCATTATGGCACCACCCACCCAGTAGTGTACAAAACCTACCAAGAAAATCATCAACCAAAAACCAATCGTTAGGATGGTTAAAAACAATAAGAAACCTAAATATTGCTGAAACTCGAACATGATTTTAAAATTTTTTACAAATATAAAGTTTCTTGGTAAATTTTGGTAAAAGGGGCTTAAAATTTTTCCATAATCCTTGGTTAATAACTAATTTTGTAGAGCTATAAATGCAGCAAATCAAAATAAACACAACCTTTAATAGTTACCCTCCATGAACTACAGAATAGAAAAAGACACCATGGGTGAAGTGCAAGTACCGGCAGATAAATACTGGGGAGCACAAACCGAAAGATCGAGAAATAACTTTAAAATTGGAGCTCCGGGCTCTATGCCAAGAGAAATTGTAGATGGCTTTGCCTACCTGAAAAAAGCGGCTGCCTATGCCAACTGCGAATTAGGAGTACTATCTGCTGAAAAGCGTGATGCCATTGCCCAAGTATGCGACGAAATTTTAGCCGGAAAATTATACGAGGAGTTTCCGTTGGTAATTTGGCAAACCGGTTCGGGAACCCAGAGCAACATGAACGTAAACGAAGTAATTGCCAACCGAGCCCAAGTATTGGCTGGTGGCAACATTGGAGAGGGCGAACCTGTACTCAAAGCCAATGACGATGTAAACAAATCGCAATCGTCCAATGACACCTACCCTACCGGCATGCACATTGCTGCCTATAAAATGGTGGTAGAAACTACCATTCCGGGAGTAGAACAATTACGAGATACGTTACAAAAAAAGTCGGAAGCCTTTATGAACGTTGTAAAAATTGGTCGTACCCACTTGATGGATGCTACTCCATTAACTTTAGGACAGGAATTGTCCGGCTATGTGGCACAATTAAACTACGGCTTAAAAGCCTTACGCAATACATTAAGCCATTTGTCAGAATTGGCATTGGGTGGTACTGCAGTTGGAACCGGGTTGAATACCCCTCCGGGATATGATGTTAAAGTAGCTGCATACATTGCCCAATTTACAGGACATCCGTTTGTTACTGCTCCAAACAAATTTGAAGCTTTGGCTTCGCATGATGCTATTGTTGAAGCACACGGCGCATTGAAACAATTGGCAGTATCGTTAAATAAAATTGCCAACGATATTCGTATGTTGGCATCGGGACCAAGATCGGGAATTGGTGAAATTTTGATTCCGGAAAACGAACCGGGATCTTCTATCATGCCTGGAAAAGTAAACCCAACCCAATGCGAAGCCATGACGATGGTTTGTGCCCAAGTAATGGGGAACGATGTGGCTATTACCATTGGTGGTACCCAAGGTCATTACGAACTTAACGTGTTTAAACCTTTGATGGCCTCTAACTTTTTACAATCGGCTAAATTGTTAGGTGATGCTTGTGTATCGTTTGACGAGCACTGTGCCCAAGGAATTGAACCAAACTATACCCGCATTAACGAACTAGTAAACAACTCCTTGATGTTGGTTACCGCTTTAAACACCAAAATTGGGTATTACAAAGCCGCAGAAATTGCACAAACTGCCCACAAAAACGGCACCACATTAAAAGAAGAAGCCGTCCGCTTAGGTTATGTTACCCCGGAACAATTTGACGAGTGGGTAAAACCGGAAGAAATGGTGGGGAGTTTAAAAAACTAATTTTTATTGAAATAATTTGGGTGTCTGAAAAAGCGTGTTTTTTTTCAGACACTTTTTTATTGTGGCTGAAAAATATTTGAATATCTTTCAGGGTGGTTTTTTAAAAAATCTATCACTTGTTGCTCTTCGTTGGTTAAACTTAATCCGGATTCAAACTCCCAAAAGTTGGTATATACTTTGCTGTTGGCATTGATCAGCGATTTTTCTTTGAAGATATTTTTATCAGAATACACAAACAATTTTGGCGAGAATTTGTTGGTAATCAAAATGTTTTTTACTTCCATAGATACTTCTTTCCCCTCTTTTTTTGTGGTAAACCCTATTTCTTCTACAGAATTAAGCAAGTAATAATGAGAGCCTTCGGTTTGGTAATTTAACTTGATATTTGATTTAAATAATTTTCTTCCATTGGCATCAGAAATTTTTTGATGAATTTCTGCTCTATCAAATGGCAAGAAACATTTTAACTCCTTAATTAATCGTTCTTTTTTGTGGTAAACCACCAAATATTCATACCAAATACCATTCATCTCCGTGTCAGGCTTGATGTGTAAAATATACAAATCTTCCGATTGCGGATGTTGCTTTAAAAGGTATTGATAAATTTTTCGAGCTCTTAATTGTAATAAATCCTCTATGTATTTGAATGTGTAATAATTAGCTATGATGTTGTTAAGATCATATCCTACCAAATGTCGTTCTGTAGGTACTGCAATACCAACTGATCGGGTTTGTTCCAACAATACATCGGTTTGTATTTTTTTTTGTTGCAAAAAAACTTGCATGTTTAACAAGCCATCGTTGTAATAGGTATATGTTCCATTTTTTTTAAAAAATTCACGCGAATACATTCGCAATGTTACAGGAACATCTAATTTCTTTTTTGAATTTTCTACTACTTCCTTAAGTATTTCTTGAGGATGCCTGTTGGTTACAATTACTTCTTCTAATTGCCGGTTATTGGCTGTTAAAGCAATCACATATTTTTTGGAAACTTTGTCGGCTAAAATTCTAAAATTTTTCTTTTTGTAAGAAGAATGGCTAATGTCCAACAGTAAAGGTGGAGTTGCCATAAACTTCACGATACCCTCTGTATTGGAAATTAAATTTTGTTTGCTTTTCGGTATTTTAACCACCGCTTCTTCTATAGGTTCAGAAGTAACTTCATCTACCAATTGTACTTCAAACTCTATTTGTTGTGAAAAAACCCAAGACAAAACAAAACCAAACCAAAGAAAAAATATTTTTTGGAAAGCGATAATACAAGAATTTTGTGGTGCTTTCATGCTTAGGTTATCTTTTTGTTTTTCAGAAAGATAGGTAAATTTAGCAAATATTTGGAAACTTTTCACATTTTAACGATGTTTTGTTATAAAAATCTACCAAAAACCAATATCGTGTTAAAAATGATAAAAAAAACTTCCTATTTGGCTGTGATTCATTTTTTTATTTACATTTGTTTATCATTAAGTTTTAAACATTTAAATACCCTATACCATGAAAAAATTAGCAGCATTATTTTTATTAGGTGCATTCTTCTTTTCTGTAGATGCTATGGCAAATGAGCCAAAAAACAAGGACAAGAAGAAAAAAGAAAAAACAGAACAAACTACTGAAGAGAAAAAATCTTGCTCTACAGAAGAAAAAAAATCATGTGGTTCTGAAAAAAAATCATGTTGTTCTTCTAAAAAAGAATCTTAATTTAAAAAATAGCCGACCTAAGGGTCGGTTTTTTTTTGCTATGTAACATTGGTTACCTTTTAGTTTAATTACCCAAAGTACATTTGTATACACAAAATGAATAAAGATTCATTCTGATGTTTTAGTTTTATTGGTTTACCGATGGAAGCAATTCCATCGGTTTTTTTAGGCTCTTATTACAAAGTGTTCTTTGGCTTGTTCTGGTCTAAAAAATACCAAGCCAACACAAAACAAGTCGATGGTAACTGTTACTTTTGGATGATTTTTAATTGCTTCCCAAGCAGCTTCCATCTCATTATTCCAATGAATATTGTTAAAAACACAAATGGTTTCATTGGTAATGCTTGGCAGCAATACATATGCAAAACTTAAGATATCTTTTTTGGAATGATTGTCGTTAAAAAAAATGAAGTCCCATTTTTCTTGGGGTAACTTTGGAAAAACTTCTTTAAAATCACCAAATACAAAGTGAATGGCATTGGATTGGTTTTTTTGCCAATTTGCTTTTGCTATGGCAAGTGTTTTTTCGCAACCTTCGATGGTAGTAATCATTGCATTCGGGTTTCCTAAGTGTAAGGCATAAGTTCCCAATCCTAAAGAGGTTCCTATCTCCAATACCTGTGTTGGTTGGAAATACTGCACAAGTTTTATCAATAGTTTTGCTTTGGAACCATGCATCACAACGTGTTTGGCAATTGCAGAAACTTTGTGCTGATGGTATGAAAAGACTTTGGATGCTGCCTCAAAATCATTCACCAAAACCCCTTTGCTGTTTTGTAACAACGATTGCCGATAATTTTTCCAAACAAGATATGGTGGTAATATGTTTTTTTGATACAAACATTTGGTTACCAAACGAAACACAAAGGGAGAATGGACGCCATGTTGGTTGGTAGAAGCAACCAAAAATTTCCCATAAGAAACCATAGTGTGCGTAATAAATTTTAGTTGTAGTATCAACCTTTTCAACAGATTCCGATTAGTGCTTTTAACTTTCTAATTTCATCGATAATTCAAACCAACGTTCTTCTTTTTCCTCCATTTTATGGATGATTTCCTGAAGGATTTTGGATTGCTTTTCTATTTCTTCGCTTGTCAGACTGACCTCCGAAAATAGTTTTTCAATTTGCTTTTTTTGGTATTCCAAATCTTTGATGTCTCTTTCTAATTTTTGGTATTCTTTTTGTTCGTTAAAAGACAATCCTTGCGAAACCTGGTTTTCTTTCCAATTGGATTTTTCTTTTACCTCTGATTTTTCCGGCACTACCGCATCTTCATAAATTCGAAAATCAGAATAATTCCCCGGAAAATCATCTACTACGCCATCTCCTCTAAAAACAAATAAGTGGTCTACAATTTTGTCCATAAAATACCGGTCGTGCGAAACCACAATCACACATCCCGGAAAATCAAGCAAAAAATTTTCTAATACATTTAGGGTAACAATGTCTAAATCGTTGGTTGGCTCATCTAAAATCAAAAAATTAGGATTCTGAATCAACACCGAACACAAATACAAACGCTTTAATTCGCCACCACTTAGTTTTTCAACAAAATCGTATTGCTTTTTTCTGTCAAATAAAAATCGTTCCAACAACTGCGAAGCACTTAACAATCGGCCTTTTGCCAACGGAATGTATTCTCCAAATTCTTTTATTACATCAATTACTTTTTGTTGTGGTTTGGGTTGCAATCCGTTTTGGGTGTAATAGCCAATTTTAATGGTATCTCCAATCACCACTTTTCCGTTATCAGGAGCTAAATTTTTGGTCAAAATATGCAAAAAGGTGGTTTTTCCGGTGCCGTTTTTGCCAATAATTCCAACTTTTTCTGCCTTTTTAAAAGTGTAGTCAAAGTTGTTTAGCAGCACTTTGTTGCCAAACTTTTTAGAAACTTTATGCAACTCAACAATTTTACTACCCATACGGTCTGCTTGGATTTCCAACTCCACCACATGGTCTTTTTTGCGGTTAAATGCTCTTTCTTTAATTTCTTGAAAATCGTCTACTCTTGACTTTGATTTGGTAGTCCTTGCTTTGGGTTGTCTGCGAATCCAATCTAACTCCTTAACATACAAATTCTTTGCTTTTTGCAATTCGGTTGCTTCTTGGATCTGGCGTTCTTCTTTTTTCTGTAAATAGTAAGAGTAATTTCCTTGGTAGCTATATAATTTTTCGTAGTCTAACTCAATAATGGTATTGCAAACTCTTTCTAAAAAATACCTGTCATGCGTTACCATAAAAATGGTGAAATTTTCCTTTGCAAAATAGGCTTCCAGCCATTCAATCATTTCTAAATCTAAATGGTTGGTGGGCTCATCTAAAACCAATACGTCTGGTTTTTGTAACAACAACACAGCCAAAGCCAATCGTTTTTTTTGTCCACCCGACATGTTTTTCACCACCTGACTCAAATCGTCTAACTGCAATTTGAACAATATTTGCTTGTATTGGGTTTCAAAATCCCAAGCCTGGTATTGGTCCATCAAATCCATACATTGCTGCAAATGCTCCATATCATCCGGATTTTGCAAAGCTTTTTCGTATTGGTTGATTACTTTTAACGATGCATTGTCAGAGGCTAAAATGGTTTCTTCTACCGTTAAATTGGCTTGTAATTCAGGTACTTGCTCTAAAAAACCAATGGTAGTTCCTTTTCTAAATATCGTTTGCCCTGTATCGGGATTATCTTTCCCCATCAAAATTTTTAAAATCGTAGTTTTTCCAGAACCATTTTTGGCAACAAAGGCCACTTTATCCCCTTGGTGAATGGTAAAAGAAAGATTTTCAAACAAAGTTCTTTCTCCAAAAGATTTACTGATGTTTTCTACAGAAATTAAATGCATGGTGGATAGGTATTATCTTTTGCAAAAGTAAGCCATCTTGGCGAATTGTATCTACTAAGTTTTTAATTAGAAAAGTTTGGTGTTATTTGTATAAATACACCCATCATTTTAAATAATTTATTAACCTTTGGTTGTATTTATTATTATTATGGTCTATAAACCCAAATATAACTTTTGTTGGTTGTGTTTTTTGCTCTATTTTTGCGACTTTAAACTACACAACTACACAACACATGAACCCAACTAAATACATTTTTGTTACCGGAGGTGTGACTTCTTCGCTCGGAAAAGGCATTATTGCTGCTTCTTTGGCCAAGCTGTTGCAAGCTCGTGGCTACAGAGTTACCATTCAAAAGTTCGATCCGTATATCAATGTGGATCCAGGAACTTTGAATCCGTATGAACATGGAGAGTGTTTTGTGACCGATGATGGAGCCGAAACAGACTTGGATTTAGGACATTATGAGCGGTTTTTAAACGTTCCTACCTCGCAAGCCAATAACGTAACTACCGGAAGAGTATATTTATCGGTAATAGAAAAAGAAAGAAGAGGAGAGTTTTTAGGAAAAACAGTTCAAGTGGTTCCGCATATTACCAATGAAATTAAAGATCGCATGCAGTTGCTAGGAAAATCAGGCAACTATGATATTGTAATTACGGAAATTGGTGGAACAGTTGGGGATATCGAATCCTTACCTTATATAGAATCAGTACGTCAGTTGATGTGGGATTTAGGAGACAATAATGGCATAGTGATTCACCTAACCTTGGTTCCGTATTTATCTGCTGCAGGAGAGTTAAAAACCAAACCCACCCAACACTCTGTAAAAACTTTAATGGAAAGTGGGATCAAAGCAGATATTTTGGTTTGCCGAACCGAACATGAATTAACTGACGATATTCGTCATAAATTGGCCTTGTTTTGTAATGTGAAGAAAGATGCGGTAATACAATCTATTGATGCTTCTACTATTTATGATGTTCCGAACTTAATGTTAGAAGAGAAATTGGATTTGGTTGCTCTACAAAAATTGAATTTGCCAGAAAAAAGCAACCCGGATTTGGTACAATGGAACGAGTTTTTGCGAAAACACAAAAACCCTAAAAATACCGTTCGAATTGCTTTGGTAGGAAAGTATGTGGAATTGCAAGATTCTTACAAATCTATTTTAGAAGCTTTTATTCATGCAGGAGCCAACAACGAAACCAAAGTGGTAGTAGAATCTGTACATTCTGAGCATATCGACCCAAACAATATTTCGGAAAAATTAAGCACTTTTGACGCAATTTTGGTGGCTCCAGGCTTTGGAGAAAGAGGTATAGAAGGAAAAATTGCAACCGTGCAATATGCCCGTGAAAACGGTGTACCATTTTTTGGGATCTGTTTAGGAATGCAAATGGCAGTGATAGAATATGCAAGAAATGTGTTAGGATGGAAAGATGCCAACTCCACTGAAATGAATCCGAATACTTTACATCCGGTAATTAATTTAATGGAAAGCCAAAAACAAGTATCTGACAAAGGTGGCACCATGCGTTTAGGAGCTTGGGATTGTACTTTACAAGATAACACATTGGCTTATCAAATTTACGGAACGAAAGAAATTTCAGAACGCCATCGTCATCGATACGAATTTAATGAAACATTCCGTTCAGCATTACAACAAGCTGGCTTGGTGTTGTCTGGTACCAACCAAGCTACCAATTTGGTAGAAATCGTAGAAATTAAAAACCATCCTTTTTTTATAGGGGTGCAGTTTCACCCTGAATACAAGAGTACGGTAGCCAATCCGCACCCAATTTTTAATGCATTTATTCAAGCTGCGGTTAGATATCATCACGCAACAAAAGAATTATCTAAATCAAATTAAATGGAAGAGAAAAAAACGGACCTGAACTCCATCATTGGATTTTTTCTAATTTTCTTACTCATCTTATGGATGATGTACAATAATGCGCAAGACCAAGCCAAAGAAAAGGAATTGGCCAAAATAGAAAAAGTCCAAAAAAATAAAGCTACCAAAACTGCTAACACAACAGTAGTTGTTGAGGAAGAAACAAAAGACTCTGTTGCGGTTGCCCAACAATTCCAGTCGTATGGGACTTTTGCTTATAGTGCAAGTTTGACCAATGCCAAAGAGCAAACCACAGTTTTAGAAAACAATTTGGTTAGCATGGAAATTTCCAATTTAGGAGGTTTTGTATCTAGCCAAACCATGAAAAACTTTACCCAATTTAAAAAAGATTCGGGTAAAAATGTGCAATTGTTTAAAGACGATAATGCTAGCTTTAATTTGCAATTTAAAGGAACTGATGGCAAATTGTACGATACCAAAGATTTGTGGTTTGTACCAACTTTGAAAAAAGATGGCGAAAACCAAGTACTTATTATGCGTTTACAAGCTGGAGCCAATCAGTTTTTAGAGTATGTATATACTTTGAAACCTAACGACTATATGTTAGATTTTCAAATACGTTCGCAAGGCTTGGAGCAGGTTTTCGGGAAAACTCCAGAGTTGATTGCCAATTGGGACATGACTACCTATCGCAACGAAAAAAGTGTGAGTTACGAAAACCGTTATACCGAAATTTGGTTTGAATACGAAAAAGGCAAAACCGATTATGTTGGGCAAGGTAAAATTAAAGAAGATGCAGCAACCGATGTTTCATACATAGGTTACAAACAACAGTTTTTTACCAGTATTTTACTTACCAAAACACCTTTTACCAAAGCAGATTTTGTATCGAAAAACTTGGTACAAGATGAAGAGAAAGATACCATTTTTACCAAATCATTTAGCAGTAAATTTCCGTTAGCAATTGCCAATGGAGCAGTAAACTACCAAATGCAATGGTATTTTGGACCTACAGATTACCATTTACTAAAAGACTATGACAAGAATTTAGAACAAATTGTTTGGTTGGGATGGGGAATATTTGGTTGGATCAATAAATATGCTTTTGTACCTGTATTTGATTTGTTGATTGACTTTTTGCCATACGGATTATCTATCATTATCTTAACTATCATAGTTCGAATTGTGCTTTCACCAATGACGTACAAATCGTATTTGTCGCAAGCAAAAATGAAAGTGATTCGTCCGGAAGTACAGGAAATCAATGAAAAGTTTAGCAAAGACCCCATGAAGCGTCAGCAAGAAACCATGAAATTGTATGGCAAAGCTGGAGTAAATCCTATGGCAGGTTGTTTACCGGCAGTATTGCAAATTCCGGTGTTTTATGCGTTGTTTAGCTTCTTTCCTGCTGCCATTGCTTTACGTCAGCAAAGCTTTTTATGGGCAGATGATTTGTCGAGTTACGATACCATATTAAACTTACCATTTTATATTCCGTTTTACGGAAACCACGTGAGTTTGTTCCCAATATTGGCTTCTATTGCTATTTTCTTTTACATGAAGATGACCACGGGTGACCAACAAATGTCGGCCCCAACCCAAGAAGGAATGCCTGATATGGGTAAGATTATGAAAGTGATGATTTATATTTCTCCTTTGATGATGTTGTTTTTCTTTAACAACTATTCTTCCGGATTGAGTTTGTATTATTTTGTTTCAAATGCCATTACCATTGGAATCATGTTGGTGATTAAAAACTACATCATCGATCAAGATAAAATTCACGCTCAAATTCAAGAAAACAAAACCAAGCCTAGAAAGCTAAATCGTTTTCAGCAAAAAATGCAAGAAATGATGGAACAGGCAGAACAGGCAAAGAATCAAAAGAAATAATTTTATTAAATGTACAAATAAACACAAAAGGCAAACTATTCGGTTTGCCTTTTGTGTTAATACATTATTATTTTAATGGATTATAATAACAAAATAATATAAGATATCTCATTATTTACAACTTACTCTCTTGAATCTCCTGTACAATTTCAGGGTTCAATAAGGTGGAGATATCTCCGTAATTATTAAAATCACCTTCAGCAATTTTGCGTAAAATTCTTCGCATAATTTTACCGGAACGAGTTTTAGGCAAACCACTCACAAACTGAATTTTGTCTAACTTAGCAATAGGTCCTATTTGATCGGAAATCAATTGGTTAATTTCTTTACGTAAATTGTCTTGGTTACGAGCTTCTCCGGTTTCTTTCAAAATTACATAACCATACAATGCATTTCCTTTAATGTCGTGCGGGAAGCCTACAATGGCACTTTCTGCTACAGCTGGGTGCTCGTTAATAGCATCTTCAATTGGTGCGGTTCCTAAGTTGTGACCAGATACTATAATCACATCATCTACCCTACCTGTAATACGGTAATACCCTACTTCATCACGTAACGCACCATCACCAGTAAAGTACTTCCCGGGAAAAGCTGTAAAATAGGTCTCTTTGTACCGTTGGTGGTCTCCCCAAATGGTTCTGGCCATACTTGGCCATGGGAATTTGATACACAAACTTCCGGTAACTTGGTTGCCTTCAATTTCATTTCGCAATTCATCCATCAAAACCGGCTGAATTCCCGGTAAAGGCAATGAAGCATAAGTTGGTTTGGTAGGGGTAACAAATGGTATTGGTGATATCATGATACCTCCTGTTTCGGTTTGCCACCAAGTATCTACTAACGGACAACGTTTGCCACCCACGTGGTCGTTGTACCAGTGCCAAGCTTCTTCGTTAATAGGTTCTCCAACAGAACCAATTACACGCAAGCTTTTTAGCGGAAACTGTTGTACAAAATCTAAACTTTCCTTAGCCAAAGCTCTGATGGCGGTTGGTGCAGTATAAAATTGGTTTACTTGGTGCTTTTCAATAACTTCCCAAAAACGAGAAAAATTTGGGTAAGAAGGCACTCCTTCAAACAAAACCGTTGTAGCTCCGTTTAATAACGGACCATATAAAATGTACGAATGTCCGGTAATCCAGCCAATATCTGCAGTACACCAATACACATCGTTTTCTTGGTAGTCAAATACATTTTTAAAGGTGTAGGCAGTGTATACCATGTACCCTGCGGTGGTATGCAACATGCCTTTTGGTTTTCCGGTAGAGCCAGAAGTGTATAAAATAAACAAAGGATCTTCGGCATCCATAATTTCTGCCACATTGTTTCCAACTGCTGCATCTAACAAAGGTTGCAACCAAAGGTCTCTTCCTGCTTGCATGTGTACTTTTCCTTTGGTGCGTTCAGCCACCAATACTTTGGAAACAGTCGGGCAGCTTTGCAAGGCTTCATCTACTATCCCTTTTAAGTCGATGGTTTTATCTCCTCTAAAACCTCCATCGGAAGTAATTACCATCGTAGCCCCACAATCGTTGATGCGGGTTTCTAATGCTTTGGCCGAAAATCCTGCAAAAACAACCGAATGTACTGCACCAATTCGGGCACAAGCCAATACTGCAACTGCCAATTCCGGAATCATCGGAAGGTAAATACATACCCTATCCCCTTTTTTAACTCCTTGCTCACGGAACACATTGGCCATCTTGGCAACCCTTACATACAATTCGTTGTATGTAATGTGTTGTGCCATTTCGTTAGGGTTGTTAGGCTCAAAAATAATAGCCGTTTTTTCACCTCTTTTATTCAAGTGTCTGTCAATACAGTTCTTGGTAATATTTACTTTGGCACCTTTGAACCATTCGAATTTGGCTTCTTGCATGTCAAACTCAAAAATCTTGTCCCACTTTTGGTACCAAGTAAAATTTTCGTCAGCTATACGATCCCAAAACTTACGTGGTTCGCGTACCGACTTTTTATACATTTTGAAATAATTCTCTAAATCTTTGATCTTATAATAACTCATAATGCTTCGTTTGTTTGGTAAAAATACAATTTTTAATAGGTGTTTTTTTGAATATGTTGCTAAATAGCTATAGCTGAGGAGATTTCCTACTTGCTTCCACTTCAAATAAATCGATCAATTCGTCAATTACTTTTTCATCTTCTATAGTTGATGGAATGGTATAAGGTTGTTGGTCCCACAACAATCGCAATAATTTTCGTAAAATTTTACCCGAACGTGTTTTGGGCAATCTGGACACCACAATCACTTTTTTCAATGAAGCTACTGCTCCGATGGTTTGTCTGATTTTTTGTACCACTTCATATTCCAATTGAAAATGCTCCATGTCTTCACCCGACTTAAGTACCGCCAATGCCAATGGCACTTGTCCTTTGAGCTCGTCATGTACCCCAACCACCGCACATTCTGCAATTGCAGCATGTGAAGCCACGACTTCTTCCATTTCGGCAGTAGACAATCTATGGCCTGCTACATTGATTACATCATCTACCCTACCTGTGATGTAAACGGCACCATTTTCTTGTTGAAAGCCACCATCACCGGAAAAATAAAATCCCGGAAATTTGGTCAAATATCCTTCGGTAAATCGTTGATGGTCTCCCCAAATTGATTGTAAGGTTCCAGGAGGCAATGGTAATTTTACCACCACATTACCTTCCTCTCCAGTCGCAATTTGGTGTCCGGATTCATCCACAATTTGAATGGCATAGCCAGGTACTGGCATTCCTGCAGAACCTGGTGGAATGCTTTGTAATTCAATTCCCATTGGGTTGGCCAACATGGGCCAGCCAGACTCGGTTTGCCACCAATGGTCGATGACCGGTTTTTGCAATTGGTCTTTCAACCAATCTAAGGTGGCCACATCGCATCGTTCCCCTGCTAAAAATTGAGCTTTTAAACCACTCAAATCGCATGATTTTAGTAAGTCTCCATTGGGGTCTTCCTTCTTAATCGCCCTTATGGCAGTTGGAGCAGTAAACATCACTTTTACTTGATGCTCTTCTATTACCCTCCAAAAAGTTCCTGCATTGGGAGTTTTGATTGGTTTTCCTTCAAACAAAACGGTAGTATTACGGTTGAGTAAAGGTCCGTACACAATGTAGCTATGCCCTACTACCCAACCCACATCGGAAGCAGCCCAAAAAACTTCTCCGGGTTGCATGCCATAAATGGCTTGCATCGAGTATTTCAAAGCTACAGCATAACCACCAGTGTCTCGAACTACACCTTTTGGCTTTCCGGTGGTTCCGGAAGTATATAAAACATACGAAGGATGGGTGCTTCCTACTACAACAGGAGCAACAGCTTCCGAACCATATACCAATGCTTCATAGTCGATATTGTTTTTTAAAAAAGGGACTTTAGCTCCTAACTTTCGATTGTACACTACTACATGTTCCGGTTGGTGGGTGCATTGTTGCAAAGCTTCATCTACCATGGGTTTGTAAGCCAATAAGCGATCTATTTCAATACCAGAACTTGCGGTAAGTATTACTTTTGGCAAACAATCGTCTATTCGTATGGCCAATTCATGTGGGGCAAATCCTCCAAATACAACGGAATGGGTTATTCCCAATCGGGCACAAGCCAACATGCTGTATACTGCTTGCGGAATCATTGGCATGTAAATCAAGGCAGTGTCTCCTTTTTGTAAACCTAAAGTTTGCAAACCTCCTGCTAATTTAGCTACTTGGAGTTGCAATTCGTTAAAGGTGATTTTTTGAATGGATTGTGTAACAGGAGAATCATAAATCAAAGCTACTTGTTCTCCAAAACCATCTTGAACATGTTTGTCGATACACAAATATGACAAATTCAAAGTACCATCTGCAAACCATGCATCGTAGTTTTGTGCATTTTTGCTTAAGATTTGGTTCGGGAATTGATACCAATCCAATGCCAAAGCCTGTTGTTTCCAAAAAGTTTCTGGCTGTTGAATACTTTGTTGATATACAGAATAATAGTCCATATAATATAATTTTTTACTGCAATATAATTTCCACTTGCTCGGTTAATTTTTTAATAGAAAAAGGTTTGGTTAAATAAGCATCTGCTCCTGCCTCTAACCCTCTTTGAATGTCTTGTTCTTTGTTTTTGGCAGACAAAAACAAGACTTTGGTTTGTGCTAAATTCGCTTCTCTTTTGATGTATTCTAACACTTCAAAACCATCTACTTTAGGCATCATAATGTCTAATATCACCAAACTTGGCACGTGGTTATGTAAGATTTCCAATGCTTCGTTTCCATCACGAGCAATAAACACTTCGTAACCTACTTTTTTAAAGGTATACTCTAGGGTGAGTAAAATGTTTGGTTCATCGTCTACAATCAGTATTTTTTGCATGTTCATAGGGTTTTAAAATGGAATTATTGCGGTGAATTGCACTCCTACCTTTAAATTCTCGGCATGGAGGGAGCCTTGGTGCTCTTCTACTATTTTTTTAGAAATTGCCAATCCCAATCCACTTCCAATTGGTTTTTTAAAATTTTGATCAGAGGACTGGTAAAACTTGTCAAAAATTTGATTGATATCTGCTTCTGGTATAGGCAAACCATTGTTGTATAATTGTATGGTAGTAGCAAAGTCATTTTGTGTAACCATTAGTCGAATCAATCCACTATCAGAAGAAGCAAATTTAATAGCATTTGAAATCAAATTATTGATTACCTGAATCATACGCTCTTCGTCATAAAGCTGTACTTTCAATACATCTGGCAATTGCATTTCCCAAGTGATGTGGTTTTTCTCCATCAATTGTTGTAGAGGTTCCCATGCTTTTTGTAACGTTTTTTGCCAATCGTTTTCTGTAAGATACAATTGCTGTTTCTTGGTTTGCCACTTTTCTAAATCGAGGATTTTATCAATCAATCGATTCAATCGGTCGGATTCAGAAATGATGTTTTCTAAAAACTGCTTTCTCAAAAAATCGGGCACTTCTTCATCTTCTTTTAAAATTTCAGAAGTTGCTCTAATCGCAGTGATAGGAGTTCGCAATTCATGAGTCACCGTATTCAAAAACTCGTCTTTTTGGGCATCTTTCTCCAATAATTCCGCATTGGCTTTTTTCAATTGCTCAGATAGTTGTTGTAATTCTTCTGAAGTTTCACGAAGTTTTTTGTTCAATAAGATATTCTCTTTGCTTTCTTCTAAAATATGCAAAACCTCTTTTAAACTAATTTGTTCTTCTTTTACCACACTTGAAATCAATATTTTAGCTGAAGCGGTTCCTATAGGTCCTGTTAATAAATTCTCCGCAAATTTGATGAAACGTGCATCTGCCATTTCTGCTTGTTCTGGAACATTGTATTTTAAATGAAATAATTTCAATGCTCGTTTGGTACGTTCTTCCCCCAAAAATCGTAACAATACTTTTTGAATATCCGATTTATATGCGGTTCCTTTCCAAACATACGCATTTTCATGATGGGTAATATGCTTGTCAATATCTACGAACATTTCTGCATAATTTCTCTCTCGATAGTCTCCTTTAAAACTGACCGAAACTATACCATAGGTAAACACATTGCCTAACATACTCCAAAACATAGCATGCGGAATTGGTTGTAAATAATCTAATCCAAATAATTTCATAGGATGCAGCCAAACAACTCCCATCGGATTTTGTACCTCAGCACCATAAATTCCCAAAGTATAAGGCAATAATAAAGTGTAAAAGCAAATAGCAAATCCTACCAATATGCCATAAATAGCTCCTCGATGCGAACCTCGTTTCCAATACAAAGCCCCAAAAAAGGATGGAGCCAACTGGGCTATTACCACAAAGGCAATCAAACCAATAGAAACCAAGCTGTAATCTAACACAAAATAACGATACACTAAGTAAGCCAAAACAATTAACGAAAAAATAGAAAACTTCCTGATTTTTACAATCTTATTGGTATTAACTTCACTATTGGTTGAAGTGAATTTTCCGAGAAAACCATACGGAATCAACAGGTTATTTCCCAACATAGTTGCCAAGCTAATGCTAGAAACTACAATCATGGAAATGGCTGCTGAAAACCCTCCTAAAAACACCAAAACGGTCAAAGTAGTTTGTCCCATTTGCAGCGGAATAAGTAAAGAATAAAAATCGGCATCTACATGCACATCTTCAAAAAGTACTTTTCCTCCCCATGCAATGGGATATACAAACAAGTTAAACAACAACAAATACAAAGGAAACAACCAAATGGCAGTTTTTAAATGTTGTTCTCGGTTGTTTTCTACAATGGCTGCATGAAATTGTCTTGGCAACAAAAAAATAGCAAACATCGAAAGCATGCAGAGCAAAAACCAATTGATGCCAGCTTCTAAAGATCCAAATTGATTTTTTGTTGCAAAATCTTGTAGTTTTGATGCTTGTGTTGTGATGTCAGAAAAACCATCGTACACAAAATAAGTCACATAAACTCCCAATAACAAAAAGAAAAGCAATTTTAAAAACGATTCTACTGCTACTGCAGTAATAATTCCTTTTCTTTTTTCTGATGCATCCACATAACGTGTTCCGTAATAAGAAGCAAACAATGCCAAAGCAATAGCCACATAGGTGGTGGTGTCGTTTAAAATGATTTTGGAGGGATTGGTTGCACTTACCAAATGAAAAGTCTCCGAAATTGCTTTTAATTGCAAAGCGATATAAGGTAAAATCCCTAAAACACAAACCATGGTAACCAAAGCTCCTAAAAATCGATGGTTGCCATATCGCAATGAAATAAAATCGGCAATACTAGAAATTTTATTTACCCGAGAAATTCGAATGATTTTTCGCAAAATCAACATCCAAGCCGGAATAATCATCAAAGGTCCAATGTAGATAGATAAGTAATACAATCCGGAATTAGCAGCTACCCCTACACTTCCGTAATAGGTCCAAGCAGTGCAATAAACGGCTAACGATAAAGAATACACATAGGCATTGTTGGTCCATTTGTGGTTTGCTTTCTTTTCAGACCAATGGGCCAAAAAGAAAAGCACCCCCAAATAAAACACCAATATCAGTAACAATGCCCAACTAGTCATGGTATTTGTGTAAAATGTAAGTTACAGCAACAATAGCCAAAGCCCAAACTGAAAACAAAAAAATATAAATTTTAGGCAACCCTGCGAAGCATTCAGAACCATCAAACAACAACAAGATGGGAATGTTGAATAAAACCAACAATACCAAACTGATGAAAACTAATTTTTGTTCGTGACGTTTCTTCATGTATTAAAAGTAAGCTTTTTTAGATAAAATTGGAAAGCTACCTACACAAAAGTGCAGGCAGCCTCCTAAATTAACTAAAAACTAAGAACTCTATTAATGACTCACTGCTTCTCCAGCACCAGATGGAATACGGATGTTTTCTACAATTTCTTGTACATCTGCAGGTGGCTCTGCAGTAAATTTATTTATTACCAATGCTACCACAAAGTTGATAATCATGGCAACCGTACCAAAACCTTCTGGTGAGATACCAAACCACCAACTAGCTTTTAAACTGTCTACAGCATCTTTACCTCCATCAAAAATGCCAAACTTGAACTTTAACATGTAAAATAGCATAAACAACATCCCAACAATCATCCCAGAAATAGCCCCTTCTTTATTCATCTTCTTATAGAAAATTCCTAAAATAATGGCTGGGAAAAAAGATGCTGCTGCCAAACCAAATGCCAATGCCACTACGGCTGCTACAAATCCGGGAGGATTGATTCCGAAATATCCGGCAATGATTACTGCTATAAATGCAGCACCTCGAGCTGACCATAATTCTCCTTTTTCAGAAATATTTGGATTGAATATTTTTTTGATTAAATCGTGAGAAATAGAGGAAGAAATTACCAATAATAAACCGGCTGCTGTAGATAAGGCAGCTGCCAAAGCACCAGCTGCTACCAACGCAATCACCCAACCAGGTAAGTTAGCAATCTCTGGATTGGCCAATACCATAATATCGTTGTCAATTTTTAATTCGTTGGCTTCTTTATCTGCAACATATTGGATTTTTCCATCGTTGTTTACATCGGTAAAAGTAAGCAAACCTGTCTTTTCCCAATTTTTAAACCATTGTGGCATTTCGGTATATTCCTTATTGCTTACTGTTTCAATTAAGTTGGTTTTAGCAAATACTGCAACTGCAGGAGCAGTAGTATACAAAATAATGATGAATAGCAATGCCAAACCAGCTGATTTACGGGCATCTCTCACTTTTTTTACGGTAAAAAAGCGAACAATTACGTGTGGCAACCCTGCAGTACCAACCATTAATGCCAAAGTAATGGCAAATACATCTATCATGCTTTTTGAACCATTGGTGTATTCATCAAAACCTAACTCGGTTTGTAAGCCGTTTAATTTATCCAATAAGAAAGCTCCTGAACCATCGGTTACGGTTCCTCCCATTCCTATTTGCGGAATTGGATTTCCGGTCATTTGGATAGAAATAAATATAGCTGGCACCATAAAGGCAAAAATCAACACACAATATTGGGCAACTTGGGTATAAGTAATTCCTTTCATTCCACCCAAAACAGCATAAAACAATACAATAACCATCCCGATGATTACACCAGTATTGATGTCTACTTCTAAAAATCTAGAAAAAACTACCCCTACTCCACGCATTTGTCCGGCCACATAGGTAAACGACACAATCAATGCACAAATCACAGCTACAAATCTTGCACTGGAAGAGTAATATCTGTCTCCAATAAAATCAGGCACGGTAAATTTTCCAAATTTTCTTAAATACGGTGCTAAAAGTAATGCCAATAACACATAACCTCCAGTCCATCCCATTAAATAAACAGCACCATCATATCCTGCAAAGGAAATAATCCCTGCCATAGATATAAAAGAAGCTGCACTCATCCAGTCGGCCGCAGTAGCCATCCCGTTAGCTAATGGAGAAACCCCTCCACCAGCAACATAAAATTCTTTGGTAGAGCCAGCTCTACTCCAAATTGCAATTCCGATATATAGGGCAAACGTTAGCCCTACAATAATATATGTCCAAACTTGTACGGTCATAATTGAAATATTTTAAATTGTTTATAAAAAATTTTAAATGCTTTAGGTATCCACTAATGATTACTCGTCATAACCATACTTTTTGTCTAGTTTGTTCATCAAACGAACATAAACAAAAATTAACACGACAAATACATACATAGCTCCTTGGTGGGCAAACCAAAACCCTAGAGGAAATCCTCCAATTTTAAATGCGTTTAGTGCATCTTTCCAAAGTATTCCGGCTCCATAAGAAACCAAAAACCAGATACTTAATAAAATCAGAAGGTATTTTAAATTTTCCTTCCAATAAGCGGTTGCTTTTTGTTGTTTTTCCATATGATTAGTTATTAATTGGTGATTAAAATGAGTATACAGCAGAAACAGTAGCTCTAAAATTGCCTACATTATTTTCATTTCCGCTTAGTTTTAAATTAGTCAAATCAACATCGGCATGTGTAGCAGTGGTATATTCCAATTCAGGTGTTAATCTGAATTTGTTTTGCTTAAAATCTACTCTTGCAGAAGCTCTCCAAATGTCTTTTACACCTCTGGTTGTACTTAAGCCTCGAGCAAATACTTTATCCACATTTGCAATTCCTGAAAACCCTTCTTGGTTGGTATAGCCAAAGAAAAATCCTGGTGCCGTTTTTTTGTTATTACTTGCCAAATCTATCCAAAATGCATTCGTTCTGATTCCTTTGTAAGTAACCGGATTGGCACCATTTTGAATAGAAGCATATCCTCCTAACATTACCAAGTGGGTTAAATCATCTCCTGTAATACCGTATGCTTTGAGGTGGAATTTCTCGTTGTTGTATTTAAAGTAACTAAAAAATATTGGGCTATATAAAAGCTCTTCAGATTTAAGTCCGTTGGATTCAATTAATGGTTTGATTGGTCTTAATTCACCGGAAAGTCCGTAAATAATCGATTTATTTCTGAATTCAAACTTACCGTTTAAAGATGGTATTAAACTGTTGTACACAGCAGAGTTTTGATTTCCATCTGCTGGAATTGCACCAAACTCTCTGTCTTTGTATGCTGTAAAACTAAAAGTAAGATCTTTACTTAGTTTTTGATCTAATCTAAACTGGGTAGCCCATCCAAAAGGATTAAAAGGAATCCCAGTAGAGAAATTTGCAACACCCGGAAAAACCTCTGGTACAAAATGAGGATACCATGTTTGCCCAAATGTTAAAGAGGTTTTTTCCCAATCTAATTTTGCATAGGCATGTCGCAACCTAAAAAGAGCAATGGTTTGTTGGGTGTTTCCAAAGAAGTCTCCTTCTAATACTCCTGTCACTTTTGCTCCCCAAACATCTGGACCG
Organism: uncultured Flavobacterium sp.; assembly: GCA_964485115.1. GTDB lineage: Bacteria > Bacteroidota > Bacteroidia > Flavobacteriales > Flavobacteriaceae > Flavobacterium. The sequence continues at coordinate 5,147 of CAZAHJ010000022.1, read as the reverse complement.
CTTGCTTTGACCCCTAAACGAGATACTACCGATAAAAAGTTGGAAGCTCCTGTTGCGTTGATGTCGTTTCCTTGTGCATCATTTTTAATGTCTAAAGGCCAAAGGTTTAAATGATACTCTCTTACTTGTGCAGATTGTCTGGTGTCCCAACTATAATCTACCCTTGCAAAACCATATAAAGAAGCTTTATAAGGCTTTTCTTCTTTCTTTTCTTCTTGACCAAAAGAAAAAAAGGAAGCAATCAAAACTAAAGTGATTTGTAATTTTTTCATTTTTTGTGGTTTGGTTAGTTGGTGCCAAATTCCCAAAAAGAAATGATGAAAAAAATTACGGACTATATTATTGTAAAAAGTATAGTTAATCTTTAAAACGCTCCCATTTTATAAGCATAAATTTATCTCCCAGCTCTGTTAATATCATGCCTTTGCCCTTCAAATTTTCTTTTTCTTGAAAAAAATTGGCAAGTTCTTGATGGTTGTATACTTTATAGGTTGGATGGTATTTAGAATGTGCTGTTTTTTTTATCCCATGCTCTTTCACCCAATTGCTTACAGTAACATGCGAAACTCCTAATATTCGTTCAATTTCTCGAAAACTCAAACCTTCTAAATATAATTGAAGAGCTTTGATTACATAATACTCGTCAATCTTTTTACCTATTTTATTTACGGTAAAAAAATAATTACAGTTTTTACAATGAAAACGCTGTCTTTGGTTAATAATACCACTCTTTACCACATGGGTACTTTGGCATTTAGGACATTCTATAAATTCCATATATATAAATTTTGCATAAATATATCAAATTAGCAACACTATAGGTAGTACAAAGGTAAAATTCTAAAAAAAATAATGATTTTTCAAAAATTAAACTCAAAAATTATCAATTAAAAAAATAATAAGCACAATTAATATACACTTAATAATAGTTTTCTAAAATGTTTTACACAAAAATTTAATACAACGGAAACCTTCTCTTAAAAAACCAAAAGCTAATTTAAAATTAAGATAAAGTAACTACACGCATTAATTAATTTATTTGCACAATCTTACCCACTATGCGAAAAAGAATTGTTGACTTAGTTGTTATTTCTGATGTTCATTTAGGTACTTATGGATGCCATGCCAAAGAACTCTTTCAATATTTATCAACCATCAAACCTAAGGTGTTGATTTTAAATGGCGATATTATTGACATATGGCAATTCAGAAAAAGTTATTTCCCAAAGAGTCATTTAAAAGTGGTAAAAAAAATCATTGATTTGGCATCTAAAGGAACTGAAGTGCACTACATCACTGGAAACCACGATGAAATGTTGCGAAAATTTAGCGATAGTAGCATTGGAAATTTTTCTATTGTGGATAAGTTGGTGTTGGAATTACATGACAAAAAAGCATGGTTTTTTCATGGAGATGTTTTTGATGCCTCGGTACAACACTCTAAGTGGATTGCTAAATTAGGCGGATGGGGGTATGATTGGTTAATATTATTGAACAGATTTATTAATTGGTGTTTAAATAAATTAAACAAGGAACCCTATTCATTCTCAAAAAAAATTAAAGCAAATGTGAAAGAAGCGGTAAAATTTATTTCTGATTTTGAACATACTGCTAGTGAATTGGCCATTGAAAACGAATACGATTATGTGGTTTGCGGTCACATACACGAACCAAAAATGATTCGAAAAGCTAATAAAAAAGGCACTACCTTTTATTTGAATTCTGGGGACTGGGTAGAAAACTTAACTAGTTTGGAATATCATAACAAACGATGGAAATTATATCGATACGACTTAGATAACCAACAAGTGATAGAAGATTTTTTTGAAATGGAAGAAAATTTAAGTAAACAATTAATTTCTTATTTTTTAGATACCAGAAAAAAGAAGTAATTTTTTGAAACACTTGAATTTTTTTTCATTCATTTGCGTTTACTAACCAAAATGATTATTAATCGTGAAAAAAAGTATTTTAAGTGTATTTATTTTAGGTGTCTTTACTTTTTCATGCTCTTCTAATGATGAGGAAAATGTAGCTAACAACAACTTTTTACCATTAACAACAGGGGACCAATGGACTTACGATGTAGTAGGTGGCGGGGTTACACAAACAGACATACTTTCAGTTGGAAATAATATTACCATAAATGGAAAGGTATACAAGCAAATGCAAACAACCGAAGAACCTAATGGGTTTTACTCTTTAACCTTACGTAACAACGGATTGAGAAAAGATGGTGCTAAATGGTTACTTCAAGGCACTTTAAATTTTGGAAGTGATTTGCCTTTGCCAATCAACTTTAACTTAAACGACTTTGTGATTTTAGACGGAAATGCTTCTAACGGAGCAATTTTAAGCAACTTTGAAGGAACTGAAACCCAAGATTTAAATGGTTTTCCGGTTACTGTTACCTATAAGTTAAAAACCACATCGCAAGGCACTCAAAATAGTTTTACTACTCCTGCACCACAAAATCAGACCTATCAAAATGTTAAAGTGGTAAAATTTGAATTACGCTTAAAAATTACTACAACACAAACCTTGGTTCCAGGTTTACCTCCTATTACAGTTACAATTTTAGACGATCAAGCTGTGGTAAATTCAACACAATACTATGTACAAAATATTGGAATGGTTTATAACAACACCGATTTTCAGTATAATTTGGCAATAAATCCATCGCAGTTTAATTTACCTATTCCTCAGAGTTCAAGCCAAAACCAAAAAGAATTTTTAGTTGCCCATCAAGTTGCCAACTAACATTAACTTTTTTAACACACAAAAGTCCTCAACAAAGCGTTATTTTTGCAAATCATTAATTAAAACAATTTTTATGAAAAAAGTAATTGTGTTGTTGGCTCTTATGATTGCCAGTTTAATTCAAGCACAAAGCATTTCAAAGCATGCTTTAGGTTTAAGATTGGGAGACAATGATGGTTTTGGTGGAGAAATTTCTTATCAAAGAGCCTTAGGTACTTCAAACCGTTTAGAAGTAGACTTTGGATGGAGAAATTCTAAAGAAACTGATGCCTTCAAATTGATGGGTTTGTACCAATGGATTTGGAATTTAGATGGTAACTTTAATTGGTATGCTGGTGGTGGCGGTGGAATTTCTTTTTTAAATTCTGAAAACAGCACTAAAAATAATTTAATTTTGGCTGGTAACTTGGGTATTGAATATGGTTTTGACATACCTTTATTGTTGTCGTTAGATATTCGTCCAGAAATTTATATTGGTGACAGAATTGGCACCAGAAACTTTGGTCCAGATATTGCCTTAGGTATTCGCTATCAATTTTAAGCGATTATATGATAATAAAAAAAGCTGTTCGATTCGAGCAGCTTTTTTTATTGGTAATTTGGTTAAGTTTACTTTATCAACTTCGAAGCAAGCAAATAAATCACTGCCATTCGAACTGCCACTCCGTTTTCTACTTGCTCTAAAATGATAGAATGTTTGCCATCTGCCACTTCTGAAGTAATTTCTACCCCTCTGTTTATTGGCCCTGGATGCATGATAAGAATGTCTTTATCCAATTGTTCCAACATCTGTGCATCTAATCCGTATTGCATGATATATTCGCGAGTGCTCGGAAAATAACTCACATCCATTCGTTCGTTTTGTACACGTAACATGTTGGCTACATCACACCAAGCTAAAGCCTTCATCAAATTAGGCTCTACTTCTACTCCCAAGCTTTTGATGTGTTTCGGAATCAAAGAATTGGGGCCACATACTTTAACTTTTGCTCCTAATTTTTGCAGACAAAATATGTTAGACAAAGCCACTCTAGAGTGTAAAATATCCCCAACTATCACTACTTTTTTACCGGTCAAATCACCTAATTTTTCTTGCATCGAAAAAGCATCCAGCAAGGCTTGGGTTGGGTGTTCGTGGGCACCATCTCCGGCATTAATTACCGTGGTTTTGGTATGTTTGGCTAAAAAAGCTGCTGCTCCGGGTGAGCTGTGTCGCATTACCACCATATCCACTTTCATGGCCAAAATATTGTTCACTGTATCAATTAAGGTCTCCCCTTTTTTTACAGATGATTGTGCAGCGGAAAAACTAATCACATCGGCCGACAATCTTTTTTGTGCCAACTCAAAAGAAAGTTTGGTTCGGGTACTGTTTTCAAAAAAGATATTGGCTATGGTAACATCTCGTAAAGAAGGAACTTTTTTAATAGGTCGGCTCAAAACTTCTTTAAAATGCTTGGCATGCTCAAAAATCAAATGAATATCCTCTGTGGTGACGTCTTTGATTCCGATCAAGTGGTTAACAGTTAACGACATGTGTTGGTTGTGTGGTTGGTTTTCATTAAATTAAATATACCCCGTCTTCTCCATCGTATTCTTTCCAGCAAACTTTTACTTTTTCATTGTTTATCACATCTACTTGTCTGCCTCTGTAATCAGGTTGTATGGGCAAGTGTCTGCTAAATCTTCGGTCGATAAGTACCAATAATTCTACTTCTTTTGGTCTTCCAAACGACTGAATGGCAGCCAAAGCGGCATTGATACTTCTTCCGGTATATAGCACATCATCCATAAAAATTACCCTTTGGTTTTCTACCAAAAAATTAATTTGGGTGCGATTGGCTTCTAAAGGTTTCTCGTTTCTTCGGAAATCATCTCTAAAAAAAGTGATGTCTAAAGCTCCCCATTGGATAGAAGTAATTTGGTGTTCTTCTTGCAAAATTTTCACCAAACGTTCTGCCAATTTGATACCTCTTGGTTGCAAACCAATGATTTTAGTTTCGGAGAAATCGAAGTGTTTTTCGACTAATTGACAAGCCAAACGGTGCAAAATGATGTCTACTTCGAGCGAAGTTAGCAGGGTTTTTGAGCTCATGCAACCTTAATTTGAGCAAATGTACTCTTTTTTCTTAAAAAATGCAGACCTGTAAGCCGGATTCTGTACTCTACTTTTACGTAGAGTCCTTATCATTTATCTGGTCTTGCTATTACTAGCAAGATCTATCTGCCTACCCTCCAACTTGAGCGAGCAACTCTTTTAATACCGAAGTATTAGCGTTGGTTTACATGGCATTTCATCGCATAGAGTTTACCTGATTTCACTACAGCATTACCTGTACATCCTTTCTGTTGCACTTGTCCTTTTCGCCTAAACGAACGATGGGTGT
>CAZAHJ010000021.1:0-26144 GCA_964485115.1 uncultured Flavobacterium sp. | reverse complement strand
AAACGATTACTTTATCACCTTTTAAGTGATCTAAAACAGTTGCTTCAACTGAAGCACCGTCTATAGCCGGGGCACCTACTTGGATGTTACCGTTGTCGTCTACCAACATTACTTTGTCAAAAGTAACTTTGTTTCCTGTGTCGGTAGCCAAACGGTGAACAAATACCTTTTGGTTTTTAGTAACTTTGAATTGTTGCCCTGCTATCTCTACGATTGCGTACATAACAGTGTTTTTTAAATTATGAGGGTGCAAAGATAACACAATTAATTATTTATGCAAATATTATTTTTTCCTAATTTATTGCAAAAAAAACAACCTAGTTGTAACATTTGCAGCATCTTTGTAACTCATACAATTAAAAAACAAAAAGTAATATGAAACGTTATCTTATGGCATTAGGTCTTGTAGCCGGAGTAGCAGTATCTTCTTTTGCTCAAAAAATTGCATTTGAAGAGTACAAATTAAGCAACGGGTTGCATGTGATCTTGCACGAAGACAAAAGTGCACCCTTGGTTAAAGTAGAAGTAATGTACAATGTGGGTTCTAAAGACGATCCGAAAAACAAAACCGGATTTGCTCACTTTTTTGAGCACTTGTTGTTTGAAGGAACCAAAAACATTGACAGAGGAGAATGGTTTAAGATTGTATCTTCAAACGGAGGAAGAAACAATGCTTATACTAGTTATGATGTAACTACCTATTTTGAAATTTTCCCATCCAACCAGCTACAATTAGGGTTGTGGATGGAATCTGAAAGAATGTTACATCCTGTAATTAACCAAATTGGTGTGGACACCCAAAATGGTGTAATTAAAGAAGAAAGAAGACAGACCCAAGACAACCGTCCGTACGGGAACTTGATTTCGGAAGTAACCAAAAAACTATATCCTGGTTTTGGATATGAGCACGCAATCATAGGAAGTATTGCAGATTTAGACAATGCTACTTTACAAGATTTTATCGATTTTCACAAAACTTTTTATGTACCAAACAATGCCGTTTTGGTTTTGTCAGGTGATTTTGATAAAGCCCAAGCAAAAAAATGGATCAAAGAGTATTTTGAAGTAATTCCGAGAGGAAAAGACGTTCAAAGAGAAAAGTTCAGTGGGACTCCGATTACCCAACCAATTTCATCAAAATTTGAAGATCCAAATATTCAAATTCCAATGATGGTTATCGGATACCGTACTCCACCGGTAACAACAAAAGATGCCAAAGTATTGGATATGATTTCCTCTATTTTAAGTGATGGTAATAGCTCCAGATTATACAAAAAAATGGTAGATGAAAAGAAAATGGCCTTGCAAATTGGAGCATTCAACTATGGTTTAAAAGAAGGCGGGATGTATTTAATTTATGGTTTACCAATGGGCAACAATACCATGGATGACTTGGTTAAAGAGATTGACGAAGAAATTGCCTTATTGCAAAAAGAATTAATTTCGGAAAGAGACTACCAAAAATTAATGAATATTTACGAGAATAATTTTATCCAGTCAAACTCTTCTGCAGAAGGAATTGGAACTTCTTTGGCAAACTATTACACCATTCACGGAGATGCTAATTTGGTGAATAAAGAATTAGATGAATATCGTTCTATCACTAGAGAAGACATTCGCAACGTTGTAAATAAATACTTAAATCCAAACCAAAGATTGTTGTTAAAATACACTCCTGAAAACTACCAAGATCCTGCTGAAAAAGTTGCTGAACCAACAAAAGAAGTAGATCCAGGAAAAATTATTTACATCAACAGAAATCCTAAAAACGGACCAGTGGATGAAATTCCTGCCAATTTACCGGAAGGATACTCTTATAAAGTAATAGAAAACTCTGAGCAATTACAATTGTGGAAAAAACAAAAAGAGGATTCTAAATTAAAAGACAAAAAAGCAAAACCTAAAAAGTAATATAGGGCTGTTTTAAAATTTTAAATGGTCACCTTAATTTGATACACATGAAAAAATTATCCAATATATTTCTAATCGGTCTCATGCTATTTACCGTAACTATGGAAGCACAAGTAGACAGAAAAAAGATGCCAAAACCAGGACCAGCTCCTAAAGTTGTTATTGGCAAACCACAAACTTTTACCTTATCAAATGGGTTAAAAGTAATGGTGGTAGAGGACAACAAGTTACCAAGTGTAACAATTAACTTAAGTTTAGACAACGATCCGTATGCTTTTGGAGAGAAAAAAGGAGTTGCAGAATTAACTGGTGCCTTGTTAGGAAAAGGTTCTATCAAAACACCTAAAGATAAATTTGAAGAAGAAGTTGACTTTATGGGTGCAACCATTGAAATTAGTACCGGTGGTGCTTATGCATCCGGATTGTCAAGGTACTTTGATCGTATGTTGGAAATGATGGCAGAAGCTGCATTAATGCCAAACTTCACCCAAGAAGAATTAGACAAAGAAAGAGACAAAGGGATTGAAGGTTTAAAATCGCAAGAAAAAAGTGCAGCAGCTATTGCTGGTAGAGTTTCTAGCGTTTTGGCTTATGGCAAAAACCATCCTTTTGGAGAATACGATACCGAAGAAGCCATGAGAGGCATTACTTTGGAAGATGTTAGAAATCATTATTCCACTTTTTTTGTTCCCGGAAAAGCTTATATGATTGTGATTGGAGATGTGAAGTTTAACGATGTAAAAGAAAAAATCACCAAGCATTTTGAGTTGTGGAAAAAAGCAACTGCTCCATCTATTTCTTACTCTGACCCACAAAATGTACCTTTTACACAAATCAATTTTGTGGATGTACCAAATGCAGTACAAGCAGAAGTAGCATACATCAACACCGTTAGATTAAAAATGACCGATCCGGATTATTTCCCAGTGTTGATTGCTAATGAAATTGTTGGTGGTAGCTTTGAGAGCTATTTAAACAAAACTTTACGTGAAGTAAAAGCATGGACTTACGGTGCTCGTTCCAGTTTGCCTGCAAGTAAAAATATTACTCGTTTTAGAGCCGGAGCTTCTTTAAAACAAGCTACTGTTGATAGTGCTGTGGTAGAAATATTATCCCAAATCAATAAAATTCGCAATCAGTTTGTAAGCGAAGAAGATTTGAAAAACGCCAAAGCAACTTTTTCAGGAGATTTTATCCGTGAGTCAGCAAAACCTAGAACTATTTCTAGTTATGCTTTAAGAATCGAAACCCAAGGCTTGCCTACCAACTTTTACGAAACTTACTTGGCTAACATCAATAAGGTAACCAAAGAAGACATCATGAGAGTTGCTAAGAAATATTTCTTAACCGAAAATGCTCGAATTGTAGTAGCTGCTAAAGGTAGTGAAGTAATGGACAAATTAGAAGCTACTAAAATTCCGGTATTCTATTTTGACAAATACGGAAATAAAATTGACAAGCCTGTTGCACAAAAAGTAGAAGCTAATGTAACAGCCAAAGCAGTGTTAGAAAAATACATCCAAGCAATTGGAGGAATGGAAAAAGTAAAATTGGTAAAAACTTTGATGAATGTAGGTTCTGCTAAAGTACCAGGAGCTCCAGCCGACTTAAATGTAGTAATTAAATATGGCGAAGGAAAGTTTATGCAAGACTTAAATATGATGGGAATGAGTATCATGAAACAAGTGGTTACCTCAACATCAGGTTATATGATGCAGCAAGGGCAAAAAATGAACTTAGAAGGAGACGATTTGAAAGAAGCTCAAGAAACTGCTCATCCATTTGTTGAATTAGCTATGATGAGTAAAGATTTAAAAGTTTCTGCACAAAAATTTAACGAAGTAGATGCTTTTGCTATTGCAGATGGAAAAACTACTCATTTTTACGATATAAATACCGGATTAAAACTAGGAACTAGTGTTGCGGTAGAACAAGCTGGCCAGAAAATGGAAGTAGTTACTGCGTATAAAGATTATAAAGAAGTAAAAGGAGTTAAAGTTCCTTTTAATATGGTACAAAATGTAGGTTTTGAACTGGATATCAAATTCTCTGAAGTGAAAATCAACGAAGGAGTATCGGATGCTGATTTTAACTAAAAAATAAGATCAGTAGTAGTATAAAAAGCAGTCTTCGGACTGCTTTTTTGTTTTACTTCTTTGCCGATAAATAAACTCCTAATAAAATAATGGCAGCTCCTAATCCTTGGATGGCAGTTAAACTTTCGTTGTCCATCAATCCCCAAAAAAACGCTATTATCGGAATTAAATAAGTAACCGAAGATGCAAAAACAGGAGAAGAAATTTTTATTAATTTAAAAAACAACACATTGGCCAAAGCAGTACCAATCACCCCTAAAACAACAATGTATCCAATAGCATTTGTGGTACTTGGCAATGTGGCTATTTCCCAAAAACCATTAAAATGTAATACCAAATAAGCTGGGATCAATAACATCAAAAAGTTACCAACAGTAATACTCAAAGGGTTTAAATCGTATAGATATTTATTAATTAGGTTTACATTGGTTGCATAACACCAAGAGGCGATTACTAAAAATAAGGTAAATCGATAGTCCTGGTCGGGTTGGTTTACAGCTCCATTCCAAACCAACAATGCACTACCAATAAACCCGATGATTACACCCCAAATCTGTCTGCGTTGAAAGTCAATTTTAAAAAGCCATATTCCCAACAAAAGCGTATTTAGCGGTGTTAGCGAATTTAAAATAGCACTTACCGAGCTGCTTAACTCTGTTTGGGCCCAGGAGAACAAAAAAACCGGAAAAAAAGTTCCTAACGAAGCAGTAAGAAGCAAATACTTCCAATGACGTTGTTGAATTTTTGCAATGCTTTTAAATCCAACCAAAACAATAAAAAGTCCGGCAAATAAAATTCGAAGTGAACCTAATTGAAAAGGGTCTAAGCCTAGTAAACCTCTTTTGATTAAAATAAAAGAACTCCCCCAAACCAAAGCCAATACCAATAAATACAAAAAGCGAAGTTGTTTGTTTTCCATAGAATTCGTTAAAGTTTACAAAACTCTGATAATTTTAGGAATTGGCACTCCAAAAAAAGTTAATTTTGAAAATCGTTTGTAATATTTAAAAATTAATAGGTTATGAAATCGCCTTTACAACTTTATGTTGAATTTAAATACAAATTTGTATAAGGCGATTACATATGACAGTATAAAAACAAATAATTAAATACATATGAAAAAAATAGTTGCTTTAAGTTTCTTGTTTTTAGGATTATTGTTCACTGCTTGTAAGCAAGAAGTAAAAAAAGAATTGCCTGCTGCAATGGCCACCACCACTTTTAACATTGAAGGAATGCATTGCAAAGAAGGTTGTGCTGCAAGAATTCAAAAAAAATTAGGAAAAATGGATGGGGTTACCGAAGCAATGGTAGATTTTGAAAACAAAATAGCTACCATTCAATACGATGCCAACAAGCAAAAACCAGAAGATTTTGTGGATTTGGTATTAAAAGTAGACCAAAATTATGTGGTTTCGGAGGTGAAAACTGAAAATGTATCTCAAAAATAAGTTTGAAAAATATTTAAAACTTTATACAAAAAAAGAGCTCGGTATTTAATCGGGCTCTTTTTTATTGATTTAATGCCATATAATATTTTTTACCGCAGAGACACAGAAAACGTAAAATTAGTATTATGACAGAAGTATTAAGTATTAAGACAAAACACTCATTAAATTCATTTCCACGCTTTACGATTCCGATAGCTACCGGAACTAGCTTTGCGAAGTCAGGAGACTTCGCAATCAAGATACTTATCTTATTTTAAAACTTACAAAATCTCCCTCAGCTTAATAAAGTTTATATTTTTTTAAACTTCATTATTTTCCTTTTACATCTTTCACTCGTAATTGCAGGCTGGTTTGGCCATTCCATTCGTTTTCATCAATGGAATACAATAAGTCAAAAGGTTTTCGGTTTTCTACTATTGCAATTTTTTGACCGAGTTTGAATCCGATTGCGGAAATTCCCTTGGATGATTCTTGTTTTACAAATAATTTTAAATGCTCGTTGTCGCTTCCCAATGTTTTGGCATAACCGGTATCTACTACATTTTTGGTACAAAATACCGGATGCATGTTTCCGGGACCAAAGGGTTCCATTTGTTGGAGGATTCGAATAAATTTTGGAGTAATTTCAGCAAGTGAAATTTCTGCATCTACTTCTATATCTGGTTCTAACATTTCTTTGGTCAACCATTGTTTTGCCAAACTTTCAAAAGCTTGTTTAAAATCTTCATATTTTTCGGGCAAACACGTCATCCCGGCAGCATGCATGTGTCCACCAAACTGAATCAAATGCTCCGAGCAAGCTTCCAAAGCAGCATATAAATCAAACCCTTTTATTGATCGGGCTGAGGCAGCCAAATAATCACCACTTTTGGTAAAAACTATGGTAGGTCGGTAATACGTTTCAATTAGTCTTGAAGCCACAATACCTACCACGCCTTTGTGCCAAGTGGGGTCATACACTACTGTAGCGTATTGCTCTTGTTCTTTGTTGGCTTCAATTTGTTGTAAAGCCATCATGGCATTGGATTGGTCTAGTTGTCGTCGTTCTAAATTATAAGTTTCAATTTCTTTCGAAATTTCTTCAGCTAATGCAAGCTCTTTACAAGTTAAAAGTTTTACTGCATGTTTGCCATGCTCAATTCTTCCAGCAGCATTAATTCGGGGAGCGATGAAAAAAACCACATCGGATATGGTAAAAGTTCTCTTTTTCTGTTGTTGTAATATTGCTTGAAATCCCGGACGAGGATTTTGGTTGATTACGTCTAAGCCGAACTTGGCTAAAATTCTGTTTTCTCCAGTAATGGGTACAATATCTGCACCAATGGCAGCAGCAACCAAATCCAAATAGGGTTTTAAATTCTCTATGGTTCCTCCCAAAGTTTCTTCGATAGCTTGGATTAGTTTGAATCCAATGCCACAACCGCACAGCTCTTTGTATGGGTAGTTACAATCTAGTTGTTTGGGATTCAAAATAGCAACTGCTTGTGGAATATGTTTTCCCGGTAAGTGGTGATCGCAAATGATAAAATCGATATTTTTTTGGTTGGCATACGCTATTTTATCTATCGATTTGATGCCACAATCTAAAGCAATAATTAAGTTAACTCCTTCTTTTTCGGCAGTATCAATTCCTTGAAACGAAATGCCATATCCTTCGGTATATCTGTCCGGAATATAAGAGATTAACTTGGAGCATTTGTCTTGTAAATAATCCATGACCAACGAAACCGCAGTGGTACCATCCACATCATAATCTCCATAAACCATGATTTTTTCTTGACTTTCCAAAGCGAATAAAATTCTTTTTACTGCCTTGTCTATGTCTTTCATTAACCAAGGTTCGTGTAATTGAGTTAACTCGGGACGGAAAAATAATTTGGCTTCTTCAAAGTGATGGATGCCTCTTTGCACCAATAAAGATGCCAAAACTGGAGCTATTTGCAGTTGTTGTGCAAGCAATGCAACCGTTTTGTTGTCAGGAGCTGGTTTTAACGTCCATTTCATGATTGGATATGCTTTTCTTTTTTCTCTTTACTTGTTTTTCCTGATACAATCATTACTATTTCCCCTTTCCAAGTTTTCTTTTCTGCAATGGCAAACAATTCCTCCAATGAACCTCTAAGGGTTTCTTCAAACATTTTGGTGAGCTCTCTGGAGATACTTGCCTTTCTGTCAGCACCAAAATACTGCTTAAAGTCACTTATCGTTTTGGTTAGTTTGTGTGGAGAAACATAAAAAATCATGGTGCGGGTTTCTTCTTGCAAAGCCAATAAGCGGGTTTGTCGGCCTTTTTTATCTGGTAAAAATCCTTCAAAAACAAATCGATCATTAGGCAAGCCGCTATTTACCAGGGCAGGAATTAGAGCAGTTGCACCTGGAAGACATTCTATTTCTATTTGATTTTCGATGCAAGCACGAGTTAACAAAAAACCCGGATCGGAAATTGCGGGAGTACCAGCATCAGAAATTAATGCTATTTTTTTTCCGGCTTTTATTTGCTGTGTCCAATAAGTCAATTGTTGGTGTTCGTTGTGCATGTGGTGACTTTGCATTGGAGTGCTAATGTTAAAATGTTGCAATAATTTACTGCTGTTTCTGGTGTCTTCTGCCAAAATTAAATCGACTTCTTTTAACACCTCAATGGCTCTAAAAGTCATATCTTTTAAATTTCCGATGGGAGTAGGTACCAAATACAATTTGCTCATAAGTTGAAATAAAATCAAAGATAAACATTTGACATAAAAAAACTGCCCCCAAATTGGAGGCAGTTTACGTATCGTTTTCAGAATGGAATTATGCCAACAAAGCGTCAATTGCTTTGGTGTAAGTATCTTTAGGTGCTACACCAACTTGTATGCCAACCACTTCTCCATTTTGGAAAATTAATACGGTTGGGATGTTTCTTACCCCGTATTTTGCTGCAAATTCTTGGTTTACATCTACATCTACTTTTCCTACTACTGCTTTTCCTTCGTATTCGGTAGAAATTTCGTCAATAACAGGACCAACCATTCTACAAGGACCACACCATGCAGCCCAAAAATCTACCATTACCGGTTTATCTGATTTCAAAACTACTTCCTCAAAAGTAGCATCGGTGATTGCTAAAGCCATAATATTTTAATTTAGTTCATTAAAGTGTACAAAGTTACAAATAAAATATTTCCTTTTTTTTCAAGTTGATTGCTTTTACTGATAAGGCTATTTAATAAAATGATATTTAGTAAGATAGCTCTACTATTTGCTTTACTTTATCTAAAGTAACGCTTTGCTTTTCGCCTAAAGCTTTCCAACCTCTTTCTTCAAATCGGGCTACAATGGTATTGGCAGTTTCTTGGTAATGATCGGTATTTTCAGAAAGTTTGGTTTTCATTCCCATTTGTTGTAAAAAACTTCTGGTTTTTTCGATGGCTTCCAAAGCAATTTCGTTGTTGTCTTTCCCAGAAATATTCCAAACTCTTTTGCCGTATTGTACCAACTTATCTTTTTTATCCTCCAACATCACGGTATATAAATTTGGAGCAATAATGGCCAAGGTTCGTGCATGGTCAATTCCATACAAAGCCGTAAGCTCATGTCCGATCATGTGGGTAGCCCAGTCAGAAGGAACTCCTTTTTGCAACATGCCATTTAATGCCATTGTACAGCACCATACAAAGTTAGATGCCAAGGTATAATCATGTGGATTGGCAACTACTTTAGGACCAATTTCAATTAAGGTAGTTAAAATACTTTCTGCAAATCTGTCTTGTAAATAGGCATGGTGTTGGTACGTAAGGTATTGCTCCATCACATGTGTAAAGGCATCTACCACACCGTTTTGTAATTGACGAACAGGTAACGATTCAATAACTGTTGGGTCTACAATAGAAAAAACAGGAAACAAGGCACTGCCGCCTAAGGTTAGTTTTTCTTGGGTTGCTTCGATAGTGATTACTGCACCAGAATTCATTTCGCTACCGGTTGCAGGGAGTGTTAATACGGTGCCAAACGGAATGGTTTTCGTAGGGTTTTTGAATAAAATTCGTTTGCGTAAAATTTCTTCCGGATTTCCCGGATATTTTACTGCTCCTGAAATGAATTTTACGCCATCAATCACGCTTCCTCCACCAACAGCTAAAATAAAAGTGATGTTTTCTTTTCGAATGGTTTCTACTGCTTTTACCAAAGTTTCCATTCTCGGATTGGGCTCTACCCCACCAAATTCCATTACTTCAAAACCATGAAGTGCTGTTTTAATTTGCTCATAAACTCCGTTTTTAAAGATGCTTCCTCCACCGTACACCATCAATATTTTTTCATCTTTAGAAATCAGAGAGCTCAATTTTGCAATTTGTCCTTTTCCAAATACATAATTTACAGGATTGTACCAATCAAAATTATTCATTGTAATTATTTTTATCCAAAGATATACAAAGCCCTAAAGGAAAACTGACAAAGATTTGTTAATCGGATAACAGAATTATTTTTTATAAAACAAATTATGCTCTACATATTCCCAAACTTTAGGAGGGAGTAAGGGTTCCACATTTTTACCTGAAGCAATGCTATTTCTGATGAAAGTAGAAGAAATTTCTATTACGGGGGCATCTATTATATGAATGTTAGGGTGCGATAACAATTCAGATGCAGGGATTTCTTCATTCTTTCGAGGATACACATAAATAGGGTAGTTGGCTAATATTTGTTCGTAGTTTTTCCATTTATGCAAGGAGTTTAAATTGTCTTCTCCCATGACCAAAGCAAATTGATGTTGTGGGAATTTTTCGTTTAAATGAACCAACGTATGAATCGTATAATTTGGTTGAGGTAGCTTAAATTCAATGTCGGAAGCTTTGATTTTAGGGTAACTTTCTGTTGCCAAATGTACCATATGCAATCGATGGTAATCGTCTAACAAAGATTGTTTTTTCTTGTGTGGATTGTGCGGAGTAACCACCATCCAAATTTGGTCTAAATCGGTAAACTCAGCCAAATGATTGGCAATAATTAAATGCCCTATGTGCATGGGGTTAAACGTTCCGAAATATAAGCCTATTTTCATTTTAAGTGATAAGTAATTAGTGATTAGCTTATTTTAATGACTTTGAAAAAGAATTTATCATTTTTGATTCTACTTCAATTAGATCTAGGATTTCATAAAATAAATCAATTTCTGTTACAAATTCTAGTTCTTTTGCAATAATCAATTGAGTTTCTAGCTCAATAAGTGAACCTTGAAATATCAATAAAATAGTTGAAAGATTTGTTTGCATTCCTGCCATATCCCTCAGTAATATTGGAGGGAATCGATACAACAGCTCTTTTAATTTGAGAAGTTAAAGCATATAATTCCAATTGCGGAAATGATTTTACTAATTGATATACTCTAACAATTAATATGATACCCTTTTGCCAAATAAGTAAATCTTTATAAGTATTTATTTTTCCCATACTTTTTATTACTATTCACTATTCACCATTTATCATTATTAATAAATTCTTTGACCAGCTTCAAAGCTTCCTCTTTAGCAGTTTCTAAATCGTAGTTTTTAATTACTACATCAAATTGTGGAGCAGTAGCTAATTCTACGTGGGCTTTAGCGATTCGCATATTTATTTTATCATCACTTTCGGTAGATCGTTGTTTGAGTCTGCGTTTCAATTCATCAACACTTGGAGGTTTTACAAAAACGGCTAAGGTTTCTTCTGGAAATTTCTTTTTGATTCGCAATCCTCCTGCCACATCAATATCAAAAATTACATGTTTACCTTTGGCCCAAATACGTTCAACTTCGCTTTTTAAAGTACCGTAAAAGTTGTTGGTGTATACTTCTTCCCACTCTACAAAATCTTCTGCTTTGATGTGCTTTTTAAACGCTTCCCAGGTAATAAAGTAGTAATCTTTTCCGTGAACTTCCTCTCCTCTTGGTGCCCTAGTAGTACAAGAAATGGAAAACTCTAAATTTAATTCCGGATGTGCTAACAAATGTTTTACGATCGTGGTTTTACCAGAGCCAGATGGAGCAGAAAATACGAATAGTTTGCCTTTCATAGTGAAAAGTGAATAGTGAAAAGTAAATATTTATTTATTAAGGGATTTTGAAAATGCATTTATCATTTTTGATTCTTCAATTATTAAATTCAGAATCTCTTCATATAATTCAAAGTTATTGATAAAACTTAACTCTTTTGCTATAATTAAATGAGTTTTTAATTCGCACAAGGAACCTCTGGAAATATTAATATAATGGCTGAATGATTTTTCAGTATTTCTTCCATAACCTTCTGCTATATTTGATGGAATTGAAATAGCAGCTCTTTTAATTTGATTGGTTATTGAAAATAGTTCTTCTGATGGAAAAGATTTGGTTAATTCAAAAACTTTTAAAATCAAGTCGATACCCTTTTTCCAAATTAATAAATCTTTGTGTGAATTAATACTACTCATAATTTATACTTATTACTTTTCACTTGTCACTTATCACTAAACCTACAAAACATTCAGCACTTGCTCTTTAATCTTCTCCAATTCATCTTTCATTTGCACTACCAATTTTTGCATTTCGGAATGATTCGATTTGGACCCCATGGTATTTATTTCTCTTCCCATCTCTTGGGTAATAAAGCCTAATTTACGTCCGTTAGCATCGGTACCTTTTAAAGTTTCTAGGAAATAATTTAGGTGATTGGTTAGTCGAACTTTTTCTTCAGTGATATCATATTTTTCCAAATAAAAAATTAGTTCTTGTTCAAAACGATTTTCATCCACCGAAACCTTTAATTCTTCTAAAGCAGTTCGTAATCTTGTTTTAACGGTTTCAACACGTTCTGCATCATAAGAAACTGCATCGTTCATATATTTCTCAATATTAGCAATGCGTAGTTGAAATTCTTTTTCTAGTGATGCCCCTTCATATTTTCTAAATTGGATGATATTTTCCAAAGCTTCGTCAATCACGGTTTGAATTTGTTTCCATTCGTTTTCGTCCAATTCGTCGCGTTCGATTTTTAAAGCATCAGGCATTCTTACTGCCATCTTCATCAATTCGGTTTCATCAGCATTTGGTATCACAGCTTTCATTTGCTGTATGTATCCTTTTATAATCGGGACATTTATTTTGGAAGAAGTTTCCTCGCCTGTTATTTCCATAAATAAAGAAAAATCTACTTTTCCTCTTTCTAATCTTTGTGAAATTTGGTTTCGTACACTTAGCTCCATTTCTCTAAAAACAGAAGGCATTCGCGTGTTTAAATCTAACCCTTTGCTATTTAAGGATTTGATTTCTACGGTGATTTTTTTGGTAGGTAATTGCAAAGAAGCTTTGCCAAAACCTGTCATTGATAATATCATGGGTTGAATTTTCTTTTGGGTTATTTTGCCCCGGTACTTCCAAAGCCACCGGTTCCTCTTTCGGTATTTTCTAAAGAAATTACAGCTTCTAACTGAGCGGTTGCATGAGCTGCAAATACGAGCTGTGCAATTCGATCTCCAGGGTGAATTTCAAAATTTTCATTAGATAAATTGACTAAAATTACGCCAACTTCTCCTCTGTAATCGGCATCAACGGTACCCGGGCTATTGAGTACGGTAATTCCTTTTTTCAAAGCCAAACCACTTCTTGGTCGCACTTGTGCTTCGTAACCTATTGGGATTTCTAAGTATAATCCTGTTTTTACCAAAGTTCTTTCTAAAGGTTTTAACAAGATACTTTCCGAAATATGCGCTCTTACATCCATTCCGGCTGCACCAGGAGTTTCGTAATTAGGCAACTCGTAAGGAGATTGATTGATTACTTTAACGTTTATTTTTTCCATGTTGGGATCATTTTTTGCAAAAATGCTTTTTGCTGATAAAAAGTAAAAAACAATAAGATCAATAAAATACCGAATCCTATCCAATAATTTTCACGATAACCATAAAAGTACACCAAACTTCCTGAAAAACCAAGTATAAGATACATCCCCATGGTTTTCCAATCATACGGAATAGGGTATTTTTTTTGTCCCCATACATATGATAACAACATCATGCTACCATACGCACCTATGGTAGCTAATGCAGAACCTACATATCCTAAAACCGGAATGGTCCACCAGTTAATCAAAAGTGTACACAATGCTCCATTGAGAGAAATTACCGCTCCAATCCAAGTTTTATCTACCACTTTGTACCAAACAGACAAGTTGGTGTAAATACCTAAAAAGAAATTTGCAATTACGATGATTGGCACCACAGTCATGGCATCCCAGTAACTTTCATTTCTTATTAAAAAAGGTTTTAGCATATCGGAAAATAAAATTACCACATAGGTGATGATGCTTCCAAAAATGACAAAATATTTGGTAACATTGGCATAAGTTTGAGGAGCATCTTTTTCTTTGGCCTGACTAAAAAAGAAAGGCTCTATGCCTAAAGTAAATGCCGTCCGGTACAACACCATAAACACTCCAATTTTATAGCAAGCACTGTATGATCCTATTTGTGCCATTGGCACATGTAATTTTTCTAATAAAATTTTATCTAAATGCTCGTTAATGGCAAAGGCAATACCAGCCAATAAAATTGGAAATCCATAACGAGTCATTTTTTTCCACAAACGCCAATCAAAATTACCTTTGGCTAACCAGTATTTTGGAATAAATACCAAAAAAGTAAACGCACTTGCCAAAAGGTTGGAAACAAACACATAATTAACTTTGGAATTCGGAAAGTAAATAATTTGTAAGAGTTGGTTTCTATCAAAAATTTTTGGGAGAACCATTAAAAAAAAGACATTTAATAACAACATCAATCCTACATTGGAGATTTTTACAAGGGCGTAAAAAAGTGGTCTTTTTTCAGCTCTTAATTGCGCAAAAGGAATTACTGCTAAAGCATCAAAAAATAAAATCCAAACACCATAAGTAAATAAGTCTTCCGAAACTCCGATCTTTTTAGCTAACCAACTTTTAGCCAACACTACGATAAACAAAAATCCAAATGAAGAAAATAATAACGAATACAAACTGGTTTTTGCAACATCTTTTGGTTCATTGTGCTGGTGAAAAAATCGGAAAAAAGCGGTCTCCATTCCATAAGAGAGCATCACATTAAAAAAAATGATGTAAGAAAACAAGATGGTAACCGAGCCATATTCTGCATTGGAGAGCATGCCATTACTTGTATACAATGGTACCAGCAAAAAGCTAAACATTCTTGGCAATACGGTGGCTAGACCATAAATAAAGGTTTGCTTAAAAAGTGCCTGGTACTTACTCAAAATGATTTTTTAAAAAAGCAAAAATAACGAAAATTACCTGCAGTAGTTGCAGCTTATATTTCTTTTAAAAAGTGAAACCCTTTTGGAATAAAACCTTGATTGTAAAAAAACTTATGGGCTTTAAAATTGTTGGTATATGCATCTAAAGTAATCATTTTGCAGTACTCTCTTTTTGCTTTTTCTTCTAAGTAGGCAACCATTTTGGATCCAACTCCAGAAGAACGAAAATCAGGAGCAATTACAAAATGGTCTATTTCTAAATATTTTCCGGACCAAAGTTTCGTATTGATCCAAAATCCGGTTAGTCCAATTTTTTGGTTGTTTTGAATGGCAATCAATTGAAAATATTGATTTGGAAGCATTTCGTGTAACATCCTTTCATACGTTTCAAAAGATAGATCGGGATACATGACTTGTATCAAATCAAAATTATTTTTCATTTCTTTTATTAAAGAAATTTCAATTAACTGAATCATCATGTATAAATTTTAAATTAATAACGATAATCTATAAAAATTGGCATTAAACTCAATATCAATCAAACTTGAAATCCAACTTCTGTTGATACTACTACTTAAAGTATTAAAAAAGTAAAATTTAATTTCATTTTTGAATAATCAAATTATTTTGCCACAATCAAAGATATTTATTTCTTCCGTTTTCGTTCGGATATAATTTATAAACTGGTGTACTTTGCCAAATTCTTTCGGTTTCTACTTCCATTATAGTAAGAGGTCCTTTAAATGCTGCACCGGTATCTAAGTTCCAAACATTATGAAAATGTAATGGCATGGTTGACCCCAAACGAGTGGTAGGGGTATGCCCAATAAATATTTTGCTGTAAATTTTTAAACGCATGGGGTAGTAGGCGTGTTCTATTGGAATACTGGCATCTGTCGCAACAGCTGTTTCCCAAAGGGTTCGGTCCCAAAAAAACATTTCCGGGAAATATTCAAATGCAATTCCTTTTTGGTTGGTAAAACCTGCATGCAAAAACAACCGATTTGATGCATCTACATAGTAGGGTTGCAACGATTCTAAAAAAGCAATGTGGTGGTTTAGCTTTTCTAACGAAATATTTCGATAAGCATCTAAAGTCGATTGCCCTCCGTGGATGATCCATTCCTGAGAAAACCTACCGGTTTTTAGATAATTCAAAAATAAATCATCGTGATTTCCACGAATAAAAATACAGTTATATTGACTTTTTAATGAAATCAACGCATCAATTACTTCCGGACTTTGGCTCCATCCATCTACATAATCTCCTAAAAAAATAAGACTATCAGAGGCTTTTAACGAAATGGTTTGCAACAATTCTTCCAAAGCCAAGTAAGCTCCGTGTATATCTCCTACCACATAAGTGTTCATAAACTATTTTTTGATGATTTTTTGGATATAAGTTTCCTGATTGGTTTCTATTTTTATTAAATACATTCCATTTTGCAAATGATTAACCGACAGGATTTCTTGCTGTTGGAAAGAAGTCACTTTTTGTTGTAACACCATTCTACCATTCAAATCGAAAAGCTCAATTTGCATTTCTCCAAAATACTCAGGTAAAGTGATAAAAATTTCGGTAGTTGTAGGGTTAGGAAACACTTTAAGCGTTTGAAGCAACGAATTTGCAACACTCAAATTACAATTAGGACCTGCTGGTGGAACAGTGAAATCTTCTACTTGGTCACTAGCTGAGTTGGTACCAGAAGAAGCACATTGACCCAAACCTCGATTGGCAAAAACTTGCCATATCAAGCAATAATCTTCCCCACCTGTAGTAGCTTGATCAGCTATAATTAAGGCATCTCTGGCATCGGTAAATTTAGGGTTGCATGGTTGTATTTTCATGCCATCTAAAACCAATTGCATTACTTTATTATTACCTCCATTACCGTTGTAAATATCCGGATGATAGCCATATTTAGCAATGTATGCCCATGTTAAATCCCACAACATACTTGCCCATACACTTCCTACTCCATGAGGAACGGATAGCGAATTGGTAAACTGAAAAGTTACCGGATTGGTAGTGGTGTTGGTAGAGTATGGAAACGGTCTGATTCCGGTACCTGTAGTTGGTTGATTTACAGCAAATGTCCCAATGCCTCGTTGCTGCACTCCATTATCTCCGGGTTTTAATTGCATCATCAGTGTAATCCAATCCGACCAACCTTCTCCCATTTGTTCTTGTATGGTCAAACAATTTGCACTTGTTTTTCCACCAGTCAAACGATTGGAAATACCGTGGCCGTATTCATGGGCTACAATTCCATTGTCAAAGCTACTGTCTCTAGCATTCGAAGGGCCTTGGTTAGGTCTGCTTAAAGTAACCGTAACGGTTTGTGTAGCTATGGTGTTTATTATGTTCTCTCCCAATACTTGGGTAATACTAATTGCAGGAATGGTAAGGCTTGCATTACTGCCACCCATACTGATAGTGCCTTCTACATTGTTTACAACAATTACTGCCAAAGCCCCTGCATTTTGGGCTCTTATTACTTTATCTGTAAAATTACAATCGCCTCTTCTAATTACGCATATTTTACCTTGAATTTGAGGGCTATTTAAAGGACTTGAACATGCTAAAGATTGTATACCAAGTGTATCTTGGTATAGTACTAACTCACTTGTAATACCGTTAGGTGCTTGCGGTAAAGCTACAAATCCAGGGCTAAAAGCACTTTCTAAACCTGGTTGCATACCTGCAATGCTAGTTGGAGAAAGTATATTAATAATATTAGAAGAAGTAGTGCTTCCAAACATAAACATTTGCATTCGAGGACTATTGCCATCAACAGGAGTTGCAAAATTGGCATTGTTTGTCCCTGATCCATCTTGTGATTCTGCAATAACAGGATCGTTGTCTCCACCCAATGAAAAAGTATAATTTAATGCTTGGAAATTACCGTTTTCTTCATCAAAGCCATATTGGTACCATACATCGTGTAACACATTGTTCATATAAAACAAATTGGTTACAGAGGCATCAATATATTCTGCAGGAGCTTGTAAGGTAACATTGTAAGGGAAATCAAAAACCAAATTGGCACCCCCTTCAGCAGAAGTACCAATGGTGCTATTGATTCCGTCAAAATCTTCTCTTGCCCAAACATTATTACCTCTGGTAATGGTGAATTCCTGTCCTGAAATTCCGTTGGTATCATGCCATCCGAATGGAGATGCCAATATATTGTGAGGATTGGTAATTAATTGACGAG
The DNA here is from genome assembly GCA_964485115.1 of uncultured Flavobacterium sp. Classification (GTDB taxonomy): domain Bacteria; phylum Bacteroidota; class Bacteroidia; order Flavobacteriales; family Flavobacteriaceae; genus Flavobacterium. The sequence continues at coordinate 8,226 of CAZAHJ010000021.1, read as the reverse complement.
TACTGTGATTGGGACTTTCAAAGTTAAAAGGAACTACACGATAACTTCCTAAACTATTGTTGGCAAACAATGCTTCAGATGCATCAAACGATTTTCCAAAATAGCCTTCATGGGCATGGTTTTGATGGTTAGAATTTACCCCAAAATCACATCGCAATACCAAATCGATTTGGGATAAAACTTCACCGGAAGTTGCATCTATTTTAATCAACCATAAATTTTGGTAATTGATGCTAAAAAAAGTGATTTCCCAAGCCAAAGCCAAAGCATTTGTTGGGAGTTTTTCAAAACCCAATCTTGCCTGAACCGGATAATCCAAGTCCAAACCATTGCTTAATTCAAATAAATGATGGGTTTTAGTTTTGATAATTTCTATGTTATTAATTGCTTGCAATTGGGTATGCTGGTAAGCCAATCCAACCGCTTGAGTTACGGTAATAGTGGGAATCGTTTGACTTATTCTACTGGAAAGGTTTTTTTCAAAACGATCAAAATAATGAAATACCTTTCCGTTTTTGATGGAAAAGTTAGATTGTGCTCCAAATACGTACTTTCCATCATACAATTGGTTCACATAATAATTGGTAATTCCAGTTTTTTTAGAAGATGCTTGGCTTTCAATGGTCCAATTTCGGGAATCTTCCCAGGTCAAATCATACTTAACAAATTCTTGGTTAAAAAAATTTGCAATAATTTGTTCTGCTTGTTGGGCTTGTAAATAAGAGGTTAAAAAAATGTAGATAAGGGCAATGTTTCTTTTCATTGGTTGTTTTTTCCATAGGATTTTTTCAAAAATAACAACAAATTAGTATTTAGCACTTGTTTTTTATTTTTTTATCAACTGTTAAATCAAACAGAACTCGTAATTTGCTGTGCTAAATTATTGCATCATGGCAAACGAACTTCACCAAGAAACCAGCCCGTATTTGTTGCAACATGCCAACAATCCTATTCATTGGAAGGCATGGAGTGAAGCAACCTTAGCGTTGGCAAAAAACCAAAACAAATTGTTACTGGTAAGCATTGGCTATGCTGCTTGTCATTGGTGTCATGTGATGGAACAAGAAAGCTTTGAAAGTGAGGAAGTTGCAGCTATTCAAAACCAATACTTTGTAAATATAAAAGTTGATAAGGAAGAACGACCAGATGTAGATGCCACTTACATGAAGGCAGTGCAAATCATGACCGGAAGAGGAGGTTGGCCATTAAACGTGGTTTGTTTGCCAGATGGCAGACCCATTTGGGGAGGCACGTATTTTAAAAAAGAAGATTGGCTTTCGGTTTTGCAACAGTTGAATCAATTGTTTGTAAACGATCCCGAAAAAGTAGAAGGTTATGCCATGCAGTTGGCAGAGGGATTGCAAAGTATGCACCCAGTTGTGGCTTTAGATGAAACATTTTTATTGCCTTGGCAGGAAATAATCGAAAGATGGCAAAAGAGTTTTGATTTGGAATATGGCGGACATGCCAGAGCACCTAAGTTTATGATGCCAACCAATTTGGAATTCTTTTGGCAGTTTTCCGAAAAAAAAGAGGCTCCGGCTATAAAAGAGCAATTACATCGAACATTAGCCAGAATGGCTTGGGGTGGTTTGTTTGATGTAATTGAAGGAGGTTTTGCTCGTTATTCGGTAGATATTCGTTGGCATGTGCCTCATTTTGAAAAAATGTTGTACGACAATGGTCAGTTGCTTTCGGTTTATGCCAAAGCATTTCAGCAAAATCCCGAATTTTTATACCAAGAAGTTATTGAAAAAACAGTCGATTTTATACAAAATCAATTAAGGAGTCCCGAAGGATTGTTTTACTCTTCTTTAGATGCAGATAGCATCAACGAAAATGGAACTTTAGAGGAAGGAGCCTTTTATGTTTGGAAAAAAGAAGAATTGCAAAACCTATTAAAAGACGACTTTGAAAAATTTGCTGCATTTTACAACATCAACGATTTTGGTTATTGGGAACATGGTAATTATGTGTTGATTCAAAACCAAACCTATTTGGAGTTTTCTCAAAAATGTAACCTCACTTTTAAAGAAGTAATCACCTTAAAAAACCAATGGTTACAAATTTTAAAAGAAGCCAGAGACCTCAGACCCAAACCAAGGTTAGACGATAAATTAATCACTTCTTGGAATGCCATGACCATTATAGGATTGTTAGATGCTTACGAAGTATTTCAGCAACCAAAATATTGGCAATTGGCAGAACAAGCCATCCAATTTTTAATCCAAAACTTGTACCAAAACCACCAGTTGTATCGCATATACCACCACGGAAAAGCTAAAACCGAAGCCTTTTTAGAAGATTATGCTTATATGATACAAGCATTGTTGCACTATTTTAAAAGCAAACCGGAATTAACTACCTTAACCTTAGCCAAAGAATTGACCGATTTGGTGTTAGACCGGTTTTACGATGTTGAAAGAGGATTTTTTGCGTTCCATCCGCAACAAAAACACACTTGGAATGCCCATTACGAAATAGAAGACAATGTGATACCCTCTGCTAATGCCATCATGGCAAAGAATCTACGAATTTTAGGGTTGCTGTATGCAAATACCTATTACGAAACTCTAAGCAAACAAATGACCCAGCAAGTGATGCAACAAGTCGATTATCCTTCTGCCTATTCTCATTGGTTACAAGAAGCTTTGCATTGGGACCAACCAGCCAAGGAAATTTTGATTTTCGGTCCAAAAGCCGCATCTTATTTTAAAAAGTTTACCCAAACGTATTCTTTAAAGCACCAAGTGTATTATTCGGAAAAAAGCTTACCAATTCCTTTTTTTCAAAGGCCTCACACCGAACAAACGTTGTTTTATGTATGCGAAAACGGAGCTTGCTTACAACCAATAGAAACTTTGGAGGAGTTGGAAAAAACGATGATTGGTTAATCTTAAAAATTATCAATAAATAAACTTTAAAAACCAAATAATAAACTAAAATGAACTGGATATCCTCATTAAAAAACTGGCTGCAACAAGCCAAAGTACAAGCAGAAGCAACTTCAGAAAAGGCCAAAGAAAAAATAGCTCCTGTGGTAGATGAAGTAGAAAAAGCTTTGGAAGAAGCCAAAGAACAAGTAAAGGAAAAAGTAGAGGAATATGCTCCTGTAGTAAAAGAAAAGGTGGAGACTTCTGCCAATGAGTTTTTTCAAAATGCATCAGAAGTTGCTGCTCCATTGGTAGAAAAAGCGGAAGAATTAGTAGAGCAAGCCCATCAAAAAGTGCAAGAAGTAGCCCCAAAAGTTACCGAAGCAGTAGAGGAAATGGTAGAAAAAGTAAAAGAAGCCATTAAGGGAGAGCAAAAATAGGAAGGGTAAATTTATTGCAGGAACTTTCTTCTAACCCATCAAATCCAATATCTTTGTGGTATGAATGAAAATTTGGATCCAACCAACCAGCATTTTTCTCCAGAGGAAATCGACATCGAAAAAAAACTTCGTCCGTTAAGTTTTCACGATTTTGCCGGACAAGAACAAGTGTTAGAAAATTTAAAGGTCTTTGTAAAAGCTGCCAATTTGCGTGGAGAAGCTTTAGACCACACCTTGTTTCATGGCCCTCCAGGTTTAGGAAAAACTACGTTGGCCAATATTTTAGCCAACGAATTAGGGGTTGGCATTAAAATTACTTCCGGGCCTGTGTTAGACAAGCCAGGTGATTTGGCTGGATTGCTTACCAATTTAGAAGAAAGAGACATTTTATTTATTGACGAAATTCATCGATTGAGCCCGGTTGTGGAAGAGTATTTGTACTCTGCCATGGAAGATTTTAAAATTGACATTCTCATTGAAAGTGGTCCAAATGCCAGATCAGTGCAAATCAACCTAAATCCGTTTACTTTGGTTGGAGCAACCACTCGTTCAGGTTTGTTGACCTCTCCAATGCGAGCCCGTTTTGGCATCCAAAGCAGGTTACAATATTACAACACCGAATTACTCACTACGATTGTGGAAAGAAGTTCTGCTATATTAAAAACTCCCATTCACCACGATGCAGCCATAGAAATTGCTGGCAGAAGTAGAGGAACTCCTCGTATTGCCAATGCCTTGTTGCGAAGGGTAAGAGATTTTGCACAAATCAAAGGGAATGGTACCATAGATAAAGAAATATCAAAATACTCCTTGCAAGCTTTGCATGTGGATGCCTATGGTTTGGACGAAATGGACAACAAAATTTTACATACCATTATTGATAAATTCAAAGGAGGCCCCGTTGGTTTATCTACTTTGGCAACTGCAGTTTCTGAAAATGGCGAAACTATCGAAGAAGTATATGAACCATTTTTAATACAAGAAGGATTTATTTTACGAACCCCAAGAGGGAGAGAGGCTACCGAAAAAGCATACAAGCATTTAGGAAAAATTTCTACCAAAAACCAAGGAGGTTTGTTTGAAGGCGTGTAAAGCAAATCAAATTTGTGTATTTTAGCCATTAATTACAATAAAATCCAGCTTTTTTAGTTATTATTGATTGCAATATTGAATACTTTGAAAACAAAATACATTTTAGGTTTGTTGAGCATCCTTTGGTTTTTGGCAGCTTGTTCTACCAAAAAAAATGCCTTTGCAAACCGAAACTTTCAAGCTTTAAATACCAAATACAATGTGTTGTACCATGGAAATAACGCATTGGAAAGAGGAAAAGCAGGACTGATAGAAACCTACCAAGACAACTTTTGGGATGTTTTACCAGTTGAAAGATTTCAGGAAATTGATTTGGCTAAACTCGAAGAAGAAAAAGCCAAAAATCCGGATTTTGAAAGAGCGGAAGATAAGTCGATCAAATCCATTCAAAAACGTTCGATGCTTATTCAAGGAATTGAGCGAAATCCACAAATGGATGAAGCCCACATTTTATTGGGTAAAACCAGATATTACCAACAGCGATTTATTCCGGCTTTAGAAGCGTTTAACTATGTGTTGTACAAATACCCAAGAGGAAATCAATTGGCTGAGGCAAAATTATGGAGAGAAAAAACCAACATTCGTTTAGAAAACGAAACGGTTGCTTTAGAAAATTTGAACAAGCTTTTAAAGGAAACCAAATTCAAAAAACAAACTTTTGCAGATGCACATGCCATCATGGCTCAGGCACATATTAATTTGGAAGAAATAGACAGTGCTGCCATCAAATTGGAAAAAGCAGTTTCTTTCACCAAAAAACAAGAAGAAAAGGCAAGGTATTTATACATCCTCGGACATTTATACCAAAAACAAAATCAAAAAGATTTGGCAGATGCTTCTTTCCAAAAGTTAATCAACATGCATCGCAAATCACCCAAAAGCTATTGGATCCATGCCCATGTGCAACAATCACTTTTGCAAAATCCAAAGAACATCGACTCGGTAATTTGGTTAAAAAAAGCCAATAAGTTAATAGCAGACTACGAAAACAACAAATACTTTGATGCCTTGTACTACCAAAAAGCATGGTATTACGATGCCATTGGTAATGCTGAAAAAGCCAAAAGCCTTTATAAAACTTCCTTAAAATACAAAAAGAATGACAAAGTATTAACCGCAAAAGTGTACCAAAGTTTGGCTGAAATTTACTTTAACGAAGCCAAATACGTAACAGCCGGAAAATACTATGACAGTACCTTGGTGTATTTAACACCAAAAACAAGAGAACACCGAGCAGTTGCCAAGAAGATTGAAAACTTGGCAGATGTGATTAAATACGAAGGCATTGCCACTACTAATGATAGCATCATTAAAATTTGGCAAATGAACGAAGCTGAAAGAGAAAAATTCTTTTCTGATTACATTGTCAAACTAAAGAAACAAGATGCGTTATTGGCAAAATTGCAAAAAGAACAACAAAAGAAAGAAGAAATCCAACAAAATAACCAATTGCGTCAAACTGTTACAAAAAGCGATTTAGGAGGGGATGACATGATGGCTTTTCCCGGGATGCCACCTCCATCAATGGAAGAAACCTCTAAAGGTGCTGTAGCAGCTCCACCGGTGACTAAAAGCAATACTTCTGTGGCTTCTGCTTCGGGTGGTGGAACTTCCGGACAATTTTACTTTTATAACCAAACTTTGGTAGAAAACGGAAAAAGAGAATTCATTCGTGTTTGGGGAAAACGAACTCCGGGAACGTATTGGAGATACTCTCAAAATAAGAATGCCAATACAGACGAAGAAAAAGACGAAGAAAAAGAAAAGAAAAAAGAGTTGGATGGAATAGATGAGTCGGACGAAAGGTATTCCGTAGCCTATTACACCGATCAATTACCTACATCGGAAAAAGAAATAGACAGTTTAAAAATCGACAGAAATTTTGCTTGGTACCAATTAGGATTGATTTACAAGGAAAAGTTCAAAGAATTAGAAAGAGCTTCTACCAAGTTTCATTCGGTATTAAACCACCAACCAGAAGAAAAGTTGGTATTGCCATCCATGTATCATTTATATAAAATTTACGAATTACAAGGCAATACAGCTCAAGCTAATTTGTGGAAAAACAGAATTATTCAAGAGTTTCCAGAATCTAGATATGCTTCTATTTTGAGCGGTAAAGTAGTTGCCGAAGATGTGTTAGACAACGATCCGAGAATTGCATATAAAAACTTATACAAACAATACGAGTTAGGAAATTATGTGTTGGTACATGAGCTGGTAGAAGTTGCCATCAACAAATTTGTAGGAGATGAAATTGTTCCGAAATTAGAATTGTTAAAAGCTTCTTTAACCGCCAAATTAGAAGGAGTAGAAGCGTACAAAAACAGTTTGAACTATTTGGTGTTAAACTATCCAAACGCAGCAGAAGGAAAGGCAGCAGCAGAATTGCTTAACACTCAAGTACCAAAACTAGAAGCAATGTCATTGGAAACAGAAGAAGCAACTTCTTGGAAAATTGTTTACGAACTAAAAAGTAACCAAGAAGCTGCTAAAAAAGTTTTGTTGGAAAAGTTAGACAAGTTTTTAGAAAATCGTCAAGATTTGAAACTGAAAAAATCGGTCGACATTTATAATTTAGATACCCAAATGGTGATTTTACATCAGATAAAATCAGAAACTTTGGCCAAAGAATTGGTATCGTTGTTAAAAGAAGCAAAAGAATATCAAGTAGCGGAAAAAGGAGTGGTAATTTCTTCGGAAAACTACAAAGTGGTACAAGCAAAAAAACAATGGGAATTATTTAAAAATCCACCTAAACCATAAATTAAACATGTTTTCAAAAAATAATAGCGGAGGTTCTTTAAGTGTTCGAACCAACAGAATTGTAGAAGAAACCAAAATAGTAGGAAATATTTCCTCTATAGCAGATTTTAGGTTAGACGGTAACTTGGTTGGAGATTTTTTTGGAGAAGGAAAAATTGTAGTGGGTCCTAACGGAAGTATTCGTGGAAACGTGGTTTGTAAAAGTGCCGATATCGAAGGGTATTTCGAAGGGAAAATCCAAGTAACAGAATTGTTAAGCATCAAAGGAACTGCCACTATTTTAGGAGAAGTCATTGTAGGGCAATTGTCTGTTGAACCTGGAGCTAAATTTTCTGCCAGCTGTGTAATGAAAGGTTTAGAAAGCAACGCAATACTTTCGCATGAAACAGAAACAGCCTAACAAATGGTTGATTTTAGCCCAAATTCCCTTTCAAATGGGAGTTACCATTTGGTTGTTTTCTTGGTTTGGAACGTGGTTAGATAAAAAATTAGAAAACCAAACCGAAACTCCTAACACTACCTTGTTTACTTTAATAGGTGTATTTGTAGCATTATACACGGTATATTCCACTGTTCTAAAATTAAATCAATCCAAAGATTCATGATTGCTTTGTTTCAAAAATATGCCTTTTTAATCAAGGCTTTTGTTTGGGTTTTGCCTTTTTTTTTACTTCACTACGTTTTGTTTGCATTCGGGCCATTTAAAGAGGATTATGCCAATTTTGTGTTTCCTATTCCCTTAGTTTATTTGCTTTTTTGGGTTTTTACCAAAACCATATTAATTGCTTTAGATTATGTTTCCAAAAAAAGCATGGCACAAGTCGGATATTTGTTTTTGTTTTTAACCACCTTTAAAGCCATTTTGGTTTACGTGATATTTTTAGAAATCATTAACGACCAACACGAAGTAGAAAAAAACTCACTCATCTTCACATTCTTGGTATTTTTGGCAATAGAAACCATCTTTACCACCCAAATTTTGAACAAAAAACAATAAACTAAAATTCTGACTTTCAATTCCTCAAAAAAAAACTTCGATTAGGTTTGCATAATGA
>CAZAHJ010000020.1:19620-26258 GCA_964485115.1 uncultured Flavobacterium sp. | reverse complement strand
CACCATTATCCGCTACCAACCATCCGGCAGGAGGAAATGATGCTCCTTCAAATTCTTCTAAAAGAACTTGTGATTGTATATTTTGAACAAATAAGAACAAAACTAGCAACCAAGGAGTAATTTTTTTCATAATACAGTTAATTTGTTATAGATTTTGGTAAGTGTCCAAATATAGAAATTTTTAACATTCATTTTACATTTTATACCATTTTAACAAACCACTAGTTAATATGTACTTAAACTAATTTGTTATTAGTTAAATTTGTAGCGAATTAAAAATTATTCATGTTAGAAAAGGAAAAAATTGATTTTGAAAAAACTATTTTGGTTGGAGTAGTAACCCAAAACCAATCTGAAGAAAAACTTTTAGAGTATTTAGAAGAATTAGCTTTTTTGACCCATACAGCTGGTGGAGAAGTTATCAAGCGTTTTTGGCAAAAAATGGAAAGACCTAACCCTAAAACTTTTGTAGGTACCGGAAAGATAGAGGAAATTTATCAATACATCCAAGAAAATGAAATTAAAACAGTCATTTTTGATGATGAATTATCTCCCGCTCAGCAGAAAAATATCACTAAAATTTTGAATTGCAAAGTATTAGACCGAACCAATTTGATCTTAGATATTTTTGCCCAAAGAGCACAAACTTCTTACGCAAGAACTCAGGTTGAATTGGCACAATGCCAATATTTATTGCCTCGTTTGTCCGGAATGTGGACCCACTTAGAGCGTCAACGAGGTGGAATTGGAATGCGAGGTCCTGGGGAAACTGAAATTGAAACCGACCGAAGAATTGTTAGAGATAGAATCTCTTTATTAAAAGAAAAGTTAAAAGTAATCGACAAACAAATGTCGGTACAGCGAAGTAATCGCGGAGCCATGGTTCGTGTGGCTTTGGTTGGTTATACCAATGTTGGAAAATCTACATTGATGAATGCCATTAGTAAAAGTGAAGTTTTTGTAGAAAACAAGTTATTTGCAACCTTAGATACAACTGTTAGAAAAGTTGTGGTAGGGAATTTGCCTTTTTTACTTTCAGATACCGTTGGATTTATCAGAAAATTACCAACCCAGTTGGTGGAATCTTTCAAAAGTACCTTAGATGAAGTTCGAGAAGCTGATTTGTTACTGCATGTGGTTGATATTTCTCACCCTGAATTTGAAGACCACATAGAAAGTGTGCATCAAATTTTAAAAGAAATAAAAAGTGACGACAAGTCAACTATCATGGTATTCAATAAAATTGATGCTTATCAAAATATCCCTTATGACCCAAGTGATTTGACTGTGGAAAAAACCTCGAAAAATTTCACCATTCAAGAGTGGAAACAAACTTGGATGAGCAGATTAGGAGAGGAAAATACCTTGTTTATTTCGGCTACTGAAAAGCAAAATTTTGAAGAGTTTAGAAAAAAGGTGTACCAACAAGTCCGAAATATTCATATAACTCGATTCCCTTATAACAACTTTTTGTATCCGGATGTAACGGAAGTTGATTTTAATGAGTTATAAAAAACTTGAATTAGTTTTTACTTTTTTTATAAATCGGAACTGCGGAACAAGCTTCTCCGTACATTACGCTTTTGGCTGCTTTTTGAAGATATTGTAATGCTATTACATAAACTTCTTCCGGAACTGGTTTTTTGGAACAGCCTTTTAAAATACAAGGCTTATCTTGATATTTTGTAAAGTCTATAAACGAAATTTCTTGTTGGTAATATCTCACCAACAAGTCTTTTTTATTACCTTGAATTACTAAATTGGCAAAAGGGTTCAAGTAACTTGCCACCAAAATAGTTGCCCATGCAGGAATGATGGCATCAGTGGAGCAATAAATATATATCAAATGGTTGTTATAGCTTTCCCAAAAATGTTCTTGAAGGGCAACTCTAAATTCTTTTTCGCGAAGCAAAAATCCTTCTTCTAACCATTGTGAAACATCTACTCCGGTAATAGGTTGAGTAGGAAAGTAATCTTCCAAATCAAATACTTGTAAAGAACTTTGGGCTAATTTATTGATAATTTCTTTCGACATTTTTCGTAAATTTTACAAAAAACCTAATTCTAATTTGGCTTCTTCACTCATCAAATCTTTGCTCCAAGGCGGATCAAAAGTAATTTCTACTTCACATGATTTAACCGCATCAATAGATTTGATTTTTTCTTCCACTTCTTGAGGTAAAGTTTCTGCAACCGGACAGTTTGGTGAGGTTAAAGTCATTAAAATTTTCACTTCATTATCTTCATTAATCATGACATCGTAAATCAATCCAAGCTCATAAATATCCACAGGAATTTCCGGGTCGTAAATTCCTTTTAATGTTTTCACAATGTCTTCTCCTAAATGGATGGTATCGTTGAATTCTTCCATGATCAATTATATTTATTTTGAAAAGCCAAAGCATAAAGTTTAATTTGCTTTACCATCGAAACCAAGCCATTGGCTCTGGTTGGACTTAAGTGTTCTTTTAACCCTATTTGATCTAAAAAATCTGTAGATGCTTCTAAAATTTCTTCCGGACTATGTTGGTTAAAAACTCGGATAAGCAAAGCTATCACACCTTTGGTTAATATCGCATCACTATAGGCTTCATATAAAACTTTGTTCTCTTTAAAATGTGCATGTAACCATACTTTTGATTGACAACCTTTGATGATATTTTCGTCTGTTTTATGTTGATCATTTATGATAGGCAAGGTTTTTCCTAACTCAATGATGTATTCATATCGTTGCATCCAATCTTCAAAAAACGAAAATTCCTCAATAATTTCTTGTTGTTGCTGGGCAATGGTCATTGTTGTTTATTTTTTGGAATATTTGAGCATTAAATCGATAAACTTCTTGATTTCTTTTGGAGGATTTCCGTGATCAAAACTATTGGTTTGAAATAATTTTCCGTCTTTTGAAATTCTTAAAGTTGCATGTGGTGCCCCATCATATTTTCTTTTTTCAGAGGGAGCTTCTAAATTTTCCAATTGTTCTAAATTAATTTCTTCAAAAGCAGTAGCCAAATTTTGTACTTCTACCTTGGTTAACGGGGTTTCGGTTTCTTTGCCACCTCTTTCGGTAATAGTAATCAACTTTTGATCATGAATGGTACAAGCAAAATAAAACCCTCTGGTACTTGCTTTATATTCAACAATGGCTTCTTCCATAGATTTTACGTGTTGCGGGTTACATTTGCTACTGCTTAGCAATACCATCATGCTTAAAAAAATAAATATCCTCATGTTGTTTGGTTTATAATAACATTAAAACAGCTTTCTTTAAAGCTTGAACAAATGTATCAATTTCTTCTTTGGTATTGTAGTAGGCAAAGCTTGCTCTAATTGTGCCCGGGATTTGAAAGAAATCCATGATAGGTTGTGTGCAATGGTGTCCGGTTCTTACAGCAATTCCCATTTTATCTAATAAAACACCTATGTCATACGGATGAATATTTGCTACATTGAATGAAACTACCGAGGTTTTTTTAGACAAATCTTTTGGACCAAATATTTGCATGCCATCTATTTCCAATAATTGTTTTGTGGCATGATGTAATAGTTCGTTTTCTATTTGCTGGATGGTTGCAAAGCCAATTTGATGTTGGTATGTAATGGCTTTTCCTAAGGCTATTCCTCCTGCAATATTAGGTGTACCAGCTTCGTGTTTGTGTGGTAAAGAAGCATAAGTGGTTTTTTCAAATCGTACCTCAGCAATCATTTCCCCACCACCTTGGTAAGGAGGCAATAAGTTTAACCAATGCTCTTTGCCATATAAAATCCCGATACCGGTTGGTCCTCCTACTTTATGTCCGGAAAACACATAAAAGTCTGCATCTAAATCTTGTACATCAGGTTGCAAGTGTGGAGTGGATTGTGCTCCATCTACCAAAACTGCGGCACCAACAGCATGTGCTAAAGCAACCATTTCCTTTACTGGATTGATGGTACCCAATGCATTAGAAATATGATTAAAAGCTACCAATTTGGTTTTGTTAGATAGTAATTTTTGATAATCTTTTAAAATCAATTCTCCGTTTTCATCCATCGGAATTACTTTTAAAGTAGCTCCAGTTCGTTCGCAAAGCATTTGCCAAGGCACAATATTGCTATGATGTTCTAAAGCAGAAACCAAAATTTCATCTCCAGGTTTTACAAAACTTGTAAAGCCGAATGCAACTAAATTGATTCCGTGGGTAGTGCCATTTGTAAAAATAATTTCGTGTGCATGGGTTGCATTCAAATGTTTTTGAATGATGCGTCTGGCTTCTTCAAACGCATCCGTTGCTTTTTGACTCAAATAATGTACTCCGCGATGGATGTTGGCATTATAAGTTTCATAATATTCCTTTTCGCAATTAATTACCACTTGAGGTTTTTGACTGGTAGCTCCATTGTCAAAATAAATCAATGGTTTTCCGTTCACCATTTGGTGAAGTATGGGAAAATCTTTGCGAATGGACTCGTTCATTTGGCTTTTATTTAAAGTTCAAATCCTAGGTTAACTCCTAATTTTTGGGCAATAATTTTGGTAATTCGTTGCTTTAATTCCGGTATTTTAACCGAATCTAACACTTCGTTAGAAAAAGCATACATCAACAAACCTTTGGCAACGTTTTTCGGAATACCTCTTTGTTGCATATAAAACATGGCACTTTCATCTAACTGACCAATGGTACATCCATGTGAGCATTTTACATCATCTGCAAAAATTTCTAATTGTGGCTTGGCATTGATAGAAGCTTTGTCACTTAATAAAATATTGTTGTTTTGTTGAAACGCATCGGTTTTTTGGGCTTCTTTTTCTACATAAATCTTTCCATTAAATACTCCGGTAGATTGGTCAGCAAAAATTCCCTTATAATTTTGGTGACTTTCGCAATTAGGTTGTGCATGATGTACCAAGGTGTAATGGTCAACATGCTGTTTGTTATTCAAAATGGTAATTCCCTTTAAATTACTTTGAATTCTTTCTCCCTGATGGTAAAAATTCAAGTTGTTTCGGGTGATATTTCCACCAAAAGAAAAAGTATGAACAGAGGCAATACTTTCTTGTTTTTGGGCAATATAAGTGTTATCTATTAAAGTAGATTGTGCACTATCGTTTTGGATTTTGTAGTAATCGACTATTGCTCTTTTTTGGGCAAAAATTTCGGTAACTGCATTGGTCATTACCGGATTTCCGTGTAAAGATTGGTGACGTTCGATGATTTGCACATGGGCATTTTCACCAACAACAATCAAATTTCGAGGTTGTAGCAATACCGAAGCATCATTTCCGGTAGAGAAGTAAATGATTTCAATTGGTTTGTCGGCAATTTTACCTTTCGGGATGTTGATGTAAGCTCCTTCTTGAGCAAAAGCGGTATTTAACGAAGTTAAACTTTCGTCTTTATTGGCAATTTGATGAAAATAGTTTTCTAAAACCAATTGGTATTTTGGCTTGGTTAGTACTGATGACAACAAACAAACATCAATGCCTTCATGGGTAGTTTGCGATAAAAACGAGTTGAATTTGCCATCTACAAAAACCAATTTATACGTGTCAATTTCATGTAAAAAGTAGGCTTTTACCTCTTTTAATTCGATGGTATTATCTTTTTTAGGAAAAATGGTAAAATCGTTTTTTAACACCGATTGCAAAGAAGTATATTTCCAAGCTTCCAATTTTTTAGTAGGAAAACCATTTTGCTCAAAATGATTAAAAGCATGGTTTCTAATTTGATGTAAATTAGAATTAACCTCACGACTTTCTTCAAGAGTCATGAACGATGCGAATATTTTTTCTTTTAAATCCATTTTTAAAATTTAAAATTTGAAATTTGAAATTTGAAATTACTGTGATTTCAAATCTCGAATTTCAAATAATTAGTTTAATTCCGTCTTAATCCAATCGTATCCTTTTTCTTCTAACTCTAAAGCCAAATCTTTAGTTCCTGATTTTACGATTTTACCATCCATCAATACATGCACATAATCCGGAACAATATAATCTAACAAACGTTGGTAATGCGTAATTACTACTACGGCATTGTTTTCGTTTTTTAGTTTGTTTACTCCATTGGCCACAATTCGCAAAGCATCAATGTCTAATCCAGAATCGGTTTCGTCCAAAATAGCTAATTTTGGTTCCAACATAGCCATTTGAAAAATTTCGTTTCTCTTTTTTTCTCCTCCTGAAAAGCCTTCATTTAACGAACGAGATAAAAACATACGGTCAATTTCTAACAACTCTGCTTTTTCTCTGATTTTTTTCAACATTTCGTTGGCTGGCATTTCTTCTAAACCTTGTGCTTTTCTGGTTTCGTTGATAGAAGTTTTGATGAAATTAGTTACGGTGACTCCAGGAATTTCTACCGGATATTGAAACGATAAAAAGATGCCTTTATGGGCTCTTTCTTCCGGAGCTAATTCGGCAATATCTTCGTTTTCAAATAAAATTTCACCTTCGGTTACTTCGTAATCTTCTTTTCCGGCAATAATAGAGGACAACGTAGATTTACCAGCTCCATTTGGGCCCATAATGGCGTGTACCTCTCCTGGTTTTACTACTAAATTAAGACCTTTTAGTATTTGTTTGTCTTCTATGGATGCGTGTAAGTTTTTGATTTTTAACATATTTCTTATTTGAAATTTGAAGTTTGAAATTTGAA
>CAZAHJ010000020.1:0-19520 GCA_964485115.1 uncultured Flavobacterium sp. | reverse complement strand
TTTGAAATTTGAAGTTTGAAATTTGAAATTTTCAAACTAACTTATTGATTAAATTTATTTCCTTTGTAGTCTGATTTCTTTAAATAATTGATAAATCCTGCTATTGATTTACTTAAATCTATACTTTCTGCACAAAATTCATCCAATTCTTCATTTGATATATAATTACGATCAAAAGCTCTATATAATTGAGAGCGAGACTCACCGCAAGAACCCTTTGAAATTGTTAAAAAGTGTATAAACTCTTTGTTTCCTCCCCTTTCAAATCCTTCTGCAATATTATCCAAAATTGAACCTGATGAATCACAAATTTGATTGATTAATTTGAAATCATTTTTAAAATTTTGATTTGCAATAAAAAAAATTTTAGAAGCATAATTTCTCGACTTTTGCCAAATTTCTAGGTCTTCAAATCTTTTAATGGTTACCATAATTTCAAATTTCAAACATCAAATTTTTAATTTTTTACCCAACACTCCCTTCCAACGATATTTCCAACAACTTTTGTGCTTCCACAGCAAACTCCATTGGAAGTTTGTTTAAAACTTCTTTGCTAAACCCGTTTACAATCAAGGCAATGGCTTTTTCGGTATCAATACCTCGTTGGTTGCAATAAAAAATTTGGTCTTCTCCAATTTTACTCGTAGTAGCTTCGTGTTCAATTTGAGCAGATGTGTTTTTAGCCTCAATGTAAGGGAAAGTATGTGCTCCACATGCATTACCCATCAGCAAGGAATCGCATTGAGAAAAGTTTCTCGCATTCTCTGCCCTCGGGGCAATTTGTACCAAACCTCTGTAGCTATTTTGTGATTTTCCGGCAGAAATTCCTTTTGAAATGATGGTACTTTTGGTATTCTTGCCTAAGTGAATCATTTTGGTGCCGGTATCGGCTTGTTGAAAGTGATTGGTAACTGCAATAGAATAAAATTCGCCAATAGAATTATCTCCTTTTAACACACACGAAGGATATTTCCAGGTTACTGCACTTCCGGTTTCTACTTGTGTCCATGAAATTTTGGCATTTTTCTCGCACAAACCTCTTTTGGTTACAAAGTTAAATACTCCTCCTTTTCCTTCTTTATCTCCAGGATACCAGTTTTGAACCGTTGAATATTTAATTTCTGCATGATCTAAAGCAATGAGCTCTACTACTGCTGCATGCAGTTGGTTTTCATCTCGCATTGGAGCAGTACATCCTTCTAAATAAGACACATAACTACTTTCGTCTGCAATAACCAAAGTGCGTTCAAACTGACCGGTTCCAGCTTGATTAATACGGAAATAAGTAGACAATTCCATCGGGCAACGAACCCCTTTTGGAATGTAGCAGAAACTTCCATCAGAAAATACCGCAGAATTTAAAGCAGCATAAAAATTATCTTTAGGAGGTACTACGGTTCCTAAATATTTTTGTACCAACTCTGGGTGCTCTTGAATGGCTTCTGAAATAGAACAAAAAATAATCCCTTTTTCAGCCAAAGTCTTTTTAAAAGTGGTAGCTACGGATACCGAATCCATCACAATATCTACTGCAACTCCTGCTAATTTTTTCTGTTCATCTAATGAAATACCTAATTTTTTAAAAGTTTCCAATAGTTCAGGATCCACTTCGTCCAGACTATCGTATTTAGGTTTTGATTTTGGTGCCGAATAATAGGATATTGCTTGAAAATCTGGCTTTTGATAGTGTACGTTTGCCCATTCAGGCTCGGTCATTTCTTGCCAATTTCTGAAAGCTTGTAACCTCCAGTTGGTCATCCATTCTGGTTCGTTTTTTTTGGCAGATAAAGCCTTTATCACTTCTTCATTTAACCCAATCGGAAAAGTATCCGATTCAATATCGGTATAAAAACCATATTCGTACTCTTTAGTAGCCAGGTCTTGTTTTAGTTCTTCTTCGGTGTATTTACTCATATTAGCCCCCTATCCTCTTGTTAGAGGAAATCCTATTAGGGGTTCATAGGATTTAAAGATTAACTCAATTTAATAATTTAAATACCCTTTTTGGGTTGGGGTTTATAAAGAAAAACTCTCCCCACAACCGCAGGTTCTGTTGGCATTTGGGTTGTTAAATACAAATCCTTTACCATTTAAACCTCCGGAATATTCTAATATGGTGCCAACCAAGTACAAAAAACTCTTTTTGTCAACGGCAATTTTGATGTTATTGTCCTCAAAAACTTTGTCGTTTTCGCCAATTTCCTTGTCAAACTTCAACTCGTACGAAAGTCCAGAACATCCACCACTTTTTACACCAACTCTAACAAAATGATTTACTGCGTCATAACCATCATCGGTCATCAGCTCGATCACTTTCTTTTTTGCGGTTTCTGATACTTTTATCATCTCTATTTTGATTTTGTCTAAATAAACACTGCAAAGATAATGCAAAAAATATTTTTAGGCTATTTCTAACAATTTTATAACATCTGAAATACGATGTTTTTACCAAAAATTTGTTGTATAATTTTGGTTTAGATTTGTTACTTTGCAAACATTAATAAACTATCATGAATTTATATCCAATTGAAGCAGGAAATTTTAAGTTAGATGGTGGTGCCATGTTTGGAGTAGTACCAAAAACTATATGGAATAAAACCAATCCGGCTGATACCAATAATTTAATTGATATTGCTGCCCGTTGTTTGTTAATAGAAGATGGCAATCGATTGGTGTTGATAGATACTGGCATGGGAAACAAACAATCCGACAAGTTTTATGGCTATTATTCGTTATGGGGAGACGATAATTTAGACAAATCTTTGGCAAAATATGGGTTTCAGCGTGATGAAATTACAGATGTGTTTATGACACACTTACATTTTGACCATTGTGGAGGTAGTATTCAATGGAATGAACATAAAACAGGCTTGGAACCTGCATTTAAAAATGCTCATTTTTGGAGCAATCAAAACCACTGGGAGTGGGCAATAAATCCTAATGCAAGAGAAAAAGCATCTTTTTTAAAGGAGAATATTTTGCCTATGCAAGAAAGTGGTCAGTTGAAGTTTATTGAAAAAACTACACCAGATTTTTGTGCACAATCTGAATTGGGATTTGGAATATTTTTTGCAGACGGACATACCGAAAAAATGATGATTCCTATGATTCAATGGAAAGGAAAATCCTTGTGTTTTATGGCTGATTTATTGCCAACAGCCGGACACATCCCATTGCCTTATGTAATGGGTTACGATACCCGACCTTTGTTAACACTTCCTGAAAAAGAAAAATTTCTTACCCTAGCTGCACAAAACGATTGGCTATTGTTTTTAGAACACGATGCCCACAACCCAATTATAACTGTGCAAGAAACCGAAAAAGGAGTGAGATTGAACCAAGTTTATACCTTACAAGATATTTTAAATAGCTAACCTATGAATCGTAATTTTTATACCAATTTATTACTAGTTTCTGCCACTTTGTGGTTAACTGGATGTGCTTCTACACAAAAAACCACCTCCTCTGCTTTCTCTATTAATATGCAAGGAATTGGGGTGAAAAAAGCAGCATTAACCGAGCAAGAATTAATTAGATGGAGCCATTTAGATATTGTAAAAGATACCATTCCCGGAATGAGTGTGGATAAAGCTTACAATGAATTGTTGCGAATTAAAAAACCTACTCCGGTAATTGTAGCGGTAATCGATTCAGGTATTGACCACGAACATCCTGATTTGACTGGAAGAATTTGGATTAACTCTAAAGAAATTCCAAATAATGGAATAGATGACGATAACAATGGTTACATAGACGACATACATGGGTGGAACTTTTTAGGAGATGCTTTGCACGAAAATTTAGAAATCACTCGATTGATGAAAACTTTGCAACCTGGAGATGCAGATTATGAAAAAATCAAGAAAAAATTTGACGAAAAAAACAATGAATTATCTAAAGAAAAGTTTCAATTTGATTTCATATCCAATGCACACAAATTGGTGTCGGAACATTTAAAAAAATCAAATTACACGCTACCAGAAGTTCAAAAAATACTGACTTCTGATGCAGCACTTGGCAATGCCAAATTGGTAATGGTTTCTATTTTATCTTCCAACCCAACTGAAAATTTTGACAAAGAAATCAAAGAATATGAAAAATACATTTATGATCAGGTAAACTACCATTATAATTTAGAATTTGATGGCAGAAAAATAGTTGGGGATGACCCATTAAACATTCAAGACAAAAAATACGGGAACAATCAAGTTGCCGGACCAGACAAATCAGAGGCAGAACATGGTACCCATGTTGCTGGAATTATAGCTCAAATTAGAGGCAATAATTTAGGGGGAGATGGTGTTGCAGAACATGTGAAAATTATGTGTTTGCGAGCTGTACCTAATGGAGATGAATACGATAAAGACATTGCTTTGGCTATTAGATATGCGGTGGATAACGGTGCTAAAATTATCAACGGAAGTTTCGGAAAAGCCTTTTCGCCAAACAAAGAATGGGTAATAGAAGCATTGCAATATGCGGCAAGTAAAGATGTTTTGTTTGTACATGCTGCTGGAAATGATAGCCAGTTTCATGACGAAACACCTAGCTTTCCGAACGATAGAGTTGGTGATAAAGAAGAAGTAAACAACTTTTTAAATATAGGTGCATTGAACCATTTTACCAATGAAAAATTAGTAGCACCTTTTTCTAATTTCGGAAAAGTAGATGTAGATATTTTTGCCCCTGGCATGAAAATATATGCAACCATGCCAAACAACAGCTATGACTACCAACAGGGGACCTCTATGGCAAGTCCGAATGCAGCAGGAGTAGCTGCATTGATTAGGGCTTACTACCCAACATTAAAAGCTTATGAAGTGAAACAAATTATGATGGAATCAGGTGTGGTGATCAATAAAAATGTGATAGTTCCGGGAGAGGATAAACTAACCAAATCTTTTTCTGAATTAAGTAAAACGGGTAAAATTGTAAATGCTTACAATGCGTTATTATTAGCAGAGAAAAAAGCAAAAAAATAAATTAATTTAATTTTTTATTTATCCTGTTTGATTACATATTTCAAATTAAAAACAACATGTTAAAAAGCTTATATTTTTTCTTCAAAAATTACCTCTTAATATTAATTTCTACCTTTTTATTAGCCCAAAAAAACAATCCGCAAACAGGATATTGGCAACAGGAAGTTAAATACAAAATGGAGGTAACCATGGATGTAAAAACGTTTCAATACTTCGGAAAACAAGTCTTAGAGTACACCAATAATTCCAACGATACGTTGCGACATGTATACTATCATTTGTACTACAATGCGTTTCAACCGGGTAGCGAAATGGACATTCGTTTGCAAACCATTAAAGATCCAGACAGAAGAATGATTCGCACATTTAAACAAGGAACTACCGAACAAAAAACTAGCAGAATAGCAGATTTAAAATCAAATGAAATAGGGTATTTAAACATTCAAAATTTCAAGCAAGATGGCATTACTTGTCCCACTAAAGTTACGGAAACTATTTTAGAAGTCACCTTAGCAAACCCTATTTTACCCAAACAAAAAGCAGTTTTTACTTTAGATTTTACTGGGCAAGTTCCCAACCTTATAAGAAGAGCAGGAAGAAACTCCGAAGAGGGTGTTGCACTTTCTATGGCACAATGGTATCCTAAAATTTGTGCTTTCGATTTTGAAGGATGGCATGCAGATCCTTATATTGGAAGAGAATTTCACGGAGTTTGGGGAGATTTTGATGTAAAAATTACCATAGATAAAAGCTATGTGGTAGGAGGATCAGGATATTTGCAAAACAAAAATGAAATTGGTTATGGTTATCAAGACGAAGGTGTGGTGGTAATGTATCCAAAAAAACAAAAAATGCTTACTTGGCATTTTGTGGCTCCCAAAGTACATGATTTTACATGGGCTGCAGATGCAGACTATGCCCATGATAAAATGATAGGTGAAAATGGAGTAGAGTTACACTTTTTATACAAAAAAAACGGACCGAATGTAGAGCAGTGGAAACAACTTCCTGAAAAAACGAATCAATTACTTCGTTTTTTTAACGAGAAAATTGGTTCATATCCTTATAAACAATATAGTGTAATTCAGGGTGGTGACGGAGGAATGGAATATGCTATGTGTACCTTAATTACCGGAAATCGTTCCTTGCCAAGTTTGGTGGGAGTTACTGCACACGAATTAGCTCATAGTTGGTTCCAACAAGTATTGGCAACCAACGAATCCAAACACGAATGGATGGACGAAGGTTTTACTTCTTTTATTTCTGATATGGCAATGGAAGAGGTGATGCCTAATCCAAACAGAAAAAAAGAATCACCTTTTAAAAGCAGTTACAACAATTATTTTAGAATGGTTGCAACTGGCAGAGAACAACCACAAACAACACATGCCGATAGATATGACGAAAACTTGGTGTACGGGATTTCCTCTTACAGCAAAGGAACCGTGTTTTTATCACAATTAGGCTATGTGATTGGTTGGGAAAACTTGATGAAAACATTGAAGCGTTATTACCACGATTTTCAGTTTACCCATCCTACCCCAAACGATTTTAAAAGAACTGCCGAAAGAGTTTCTGGTGCAGTATTGGATTGGTACTTGGTAGATTGGACCCAAACCACCAACACCATCGATTATGGCATAAAAAGCGTAGAAGCCAAAGGCGAAAATACCAAAATTACCTTGGAACGTATAGGAAGAATGCCCATGCCGTTAGATATTTTGGTAGAATATACCGATGGCTCTAAAGCTCAAATTCACATTCCAAACCCGTTGATGCGTTGGGTAAAGCCAAATCCAAATCCGGAAATGGTTTGGGCGGTACAAAAACCTTGGCATTGGGGAATTCCAACCTATTCTTTTGAATTACTTACCAATAAAGATAATATTGCAAAAATTGTGATTGACCCAAGTGGCTTAATGGCAGATGTAAATAAAGATAACGATGTGTATTTGAAGCCTTAATAACTTTAACAACCAATTTAAAACCGATATTTATTTTTATAAAGTTTCTTTAAGCCAAACAAAAAATTCTCGTTGCCAAACCAAAGCATTTTGAGGTTGAACTACCCAATGGTTTTCTTCCGGAAAGTACACAAACTTACTTTTAATACCTCTTAACTGGGCTGCTTGAAATGCTTCCTGCCCTTGTCCGATAGGCACACGATAATCTTTTCCTCCTTGAATAATTAATATTGGAGTATCCCATTTGTTTACCATTTTAATCGGATTAAATTGGGCATACGATTTTTGTGCAGCATCATTGTTTTTCTCCCAATAAGCACCTCCAATATCCCAATTGGTAAAAAATACTTCTTCGGTGGTACCATACATACTTTCTAAATTAAATACCCCACAATGTGAGATAAAACTCTTGAATCGTTTGTTGTGGATGCCTGCCAAATAAAACACCGAATATCCTCCATAACTTGCACCAACTGCACCTAAACGAGATGTATCTACATACGATTCCTTTGCTACATCATCTATAGCACTTAAATAATCATCCATTACCTGTCCACCCCAATCTTTGCTAATTTGTTCGTTCCAAGCAACACCATGTCCTGGCATGCCTCTTCTGTTTGGAGCAACCACCACATAGCCTTGCGATGCCATTAACGAAAAATTCCAACGATAAGAGTACGACTGTGACAAAGCTCCTTGTGGACCACCTTGGCAATACAACAAGGTTGGATATTTTTTATTTTTATCAAAATTTGGAGGTAAAATCACCCAAACTACCATGTCTTTTCCATCGGTGGTTTTTATGATTCGCTTTTCGATGGTTGGTAAAGATAATTTTTGATATATTTCTTGGTTAACAAATGTGAGTTGTTTCCAGGTTTTCTTTTTTAAATCATACGAAAACAATTCTTTCGCTTGATTCATTGTAGTTCGGGAAACGATAATAGCATCTCCCGAAAATCCTATCAAATCATTCACATCCCAAACACCATCTGTTAATTGCTGAACGGTAATCGCAATTTTGGTTCTTCCCGGAAAATTGACTTCAAACAATTGTTTGGTTCCACCAATAGGGGCAGTAAAATAGATTTTTTTACCATCAGCACTCCATACAAAGCTATCTACAGTGCCATCCCAAGCTGCGGTTAAATTCATGTCGATATTTTGAAATCGAACAATAATATCGTTTTTATCAGCTTCAAAACCATCTCGTTTCATTTGCAACCAAGTTAAATTCCCTTGGGGAGAAAATACCGGATGTGTGTCGTAGCCCAAATTATTGGGAGTTAAATTTTCGGTAGTTTTGGTAGCAATATCATAGGCATATAAATCGGTATTGGTAGAAATAGCAGCTTCCGTGCCAACTTTTTTCTTACTTACATAAATGATTTTTTTGCCATCGGGACTCCATACATAATCTTCGTCACCTCCAAATGGTTTTTGCGGACTATGAAATGCTTCGTTGGGCATAATATCGGCAAAAGCTTTTTCATCATTAACAGGTACATAACCCACATGATTAAACAATCCTTCGTTCCAGGTATCCCAATGACGATAATCTAAACTCGGATAAATTTGTGCGTTCGATTTTGTTAGTTCTGGATAAAAATCTTTTCCGTGAACTTTTTGAATTTTCACTTCTTGGTGGGTTAATTTCCATTGTCCATCAGGAGAAATATTTTTATCCTTCAACAATTCATTGGCATTGGTAATTTCACGAGGAGATCCACCTTGCACCGGAATTGCATAAGTTTTACTTTTCATTTTGTTCTCACCAACATCAGGGGTAGAAACTTTATATAAAATTTCTTTTCCATCTTTTGAAATTCCTAAAGGGGTTAAACGTCCTAAAGACCAAAGTGTTTCAGGAGTTAACACGTTTTGTGCATTTGTCATGGCAAAAAATAAAGTGAAACAGATCAATTGTTTATAATTCATTGCGAGAAGATTTTATATTCGTCATAAAAATAACGATTTATTTGCGGGGGAACAAATGCGGTACTTTATATGAACATTTGCTAAAAAACCATTCGTTTTTGACATAATCTGATGGAAATAGTTAAATTTATCCGCTTTTTGAAAAAGAAATTTTGAAACTACTATTTATCATGAAAAAAACATTTTTCAATCAAATATTTTGCCTCGCTTTAGTTGGTATTTTTAATGTTAATGCACAAACTCCTGCTCAGCAAAAAAAAATAATCGAGCAATATTCCCCAGACGCGATTGAAGTACTTCAAAAAGAGCTACAACAACAGCAACAAGTGTTTTTAAATCAGTTAAAAAATGTTCCAACGGATAAGCAACAAAAGGAAAATCGAGATGGCACATTTGACCAATTGGTAGGATTTTTACCTGATGGAACCCCTTTATTTTACAGCATTCAAAATGTTAATGCTGCCAAAACTACCCGAGCAAATACTTTACATACAGGTGGTATTTTGGGATTACAATTAGACGGACAAAACATGATTGGTGGTGTTTGGGATGGTGGGCCAACCAGAACTTCGCATCAAGAATTTCAGGGGAGAGCTATTACCACCGATGGGAATTCAACTTTAAACGGAAATAGTTCGCATGCTACTCACGTTTCCGGTACGTTTGGTGCTGGTGGAGTAAATGCAGATGCCAAAGGAATGGCACCATTTTCAACAATAAGAACTTTTGAATGGACTAATGATTTGACTGAAGTTTCTCAACAAGCAGCTCAAGGTTTATTATTGTCCAATCATTCTTATGGTACTCCAGCTGCATCTGTCCCAACATGGTTTATAGGAGCCTACTCTTCAGTTTCTAAAACTTGGGACCAAATTAGCCATACCTATCCATATTATTTGATGGTAACAGCTGCTGGTAATGAAGGAAATTTTAATAATGTTGATGCAACCACTCCTGGGTTTGATAAATTAACCGGAAATAAAACTGCTAAAAATAATTTGGTAGTTGCCAATGCCCAAGATGCCAATGTGGATGTCAACGGAAATTTAGTATCGGTACTCATCAATAGCGGTTCTAGCCAAGGGCCAGCAGATGATTTAAGAATCAAGCCGGATATTACAGGAAATGGAACTGGAGTTTTCTCCTCTACAGCCACTAGCAATACCAGTTATAGTAGTTTTTCAGGAACCTCAATGGCTAGTCCGAATGTGATGGGAACTTTGTTATTGGTGCAACAGCATTACCAAAACGTAAACCAATCGTTTATGAAAGCTGCCACATTAAAAGGTTTGGCATGTCATACCGCAGATGATACTGGTTTACAAGGTCCTGATGCAACTTTTGGTTGGGGTTTGTTAAATGCCAAAAGAGCAGCAGAAACCATTACCAATAATGGGATTTCTTCTTGGATTTCTGAAGAAGTACTTCCGCAAAACGCAAGCTTTTCCAAAACCGTGAAAGCAATTAACGGCCAACCTTTAATAGCATCCATTACATGGACAGATGTTCCCGGAGTAGCCAACAACGGAATTTTAAACGATCCAACTCCTGCTTTGGTAAATGATCTAGACATCCGAATTACCCAAGGAAACCAAACTTTCTACCCGTGGAGATTACGAAGTGATGCCACCTTACCTGCAATAAGAGATGGTGATAATGTGGTTGATAATGTGGAACAAGTTAAGATAGATGCCTCTAATGGTGGAGAATACAACATTACCGTTACCCATAAAGGAACTTTAGTTGGAGGTATTCAACCATACAGTTTAGTGATTACTGGGATAGAGTCTTCTTTCAGAATTTTACCATTGGCAAATAATTTAATTTATTGCTCTTCTGATTTGGCAATGATTCCGATTGATTTTAAAAGAGTAGGAGGTCCTTCGGTACAGTTATCAGCCACCAATTTACCTTCTGGATTAGGTATTAATTTTAGTCAAAACAACTTGACTAATGATGGAATCATCCAAGCAAATTTGATTAATTTAAATCAAGTTGCTCCCGGAAATTATTCTTTTCAACTACATGCAACCAATGGTTTAGAAACAGAAACTAGAACCATATTTTTTAGAGTTTTTAGCGAAAATTTTCAACCAATCCAACTAATAGCACCTGCCAATGGGCAAAATGGCATTGCTATCTCTACTGTGTTGCAATGGCAAAATGATATAAATGTAGAAGATTACCAAGTTCAGGTTTCTACCAATCCTAATTTTTCCAACATTTTTGCAGAAACATCTACTGCAAATACCAAATGGTTGTTAACAGGTTTGCAGCCAACTACAGTTTACTATTGGAGAATTTTACCTTCTAATCGTTGTACGATTTCCACCCAAGCACCAGTTTATACTTTTATGACAGGCCAAAACAATTGTAATTTAACCTATACGGCTACTGATTTTTCTAATGCTACAATTGCTTCTACTCCTAATGCAATTGCAACAGTACCTATAGTAATTCCAGATAATTTTATGATTGGTGATATGAATGTGGTTTTGAATATTGCGCATACATATGTACAGGACATGACCATTACTTTAGAGGGGCCAAGCGGAATCAATACCCCAGTAGTAGTTTTATTAGAAGAGCCTTGCGGAAGTCAAGATGATATCAATGCAACTTTAGACGATGCAGGTGGGCCATTAACTTGTGGTACCAATCCTGCCATTTCTGGCACCATTCAACCAAAACAAGCCTTAAGTGCATTAAACAGTTTACAAGCCCAAGGAATATGGGTGTTACGTGTTGTAGATCCTTATAACCAAGATGGCGGGCAAATCAATCAGGTGATTTTACAATGTTGCAGCTTAACCACTCCTGCAAATAATTTGAGTTTTTCTAAAAACACCATTGTTGCTAACATCAATTCTACCAAAGTACTGTTACCAACCGAACTATTGGCAACTACGGTAAACGAATCTCCAGAGGTACAATTGTATACACTTTTGCAATTGCCATCTTTAGGGACTTTACAAAAAAACAATGTACCGCTAACTATTGGAGCAACATTTACCCAAAGCGATATTGCTTCCGGAAATATCACATTTGTAAACACACAAACCGTTGCTGCATCTGACCAATTCAAGGTAAATATCAGCAACCAATCTAACGGTTGGATATCTAACGAAATACTACAAATTGACATTCAAGACCCTTTAGGTATAGATGAAATAGTAACTACTAAAGGAATTTGGTTGCCAAATCCAACCAATGGAAATATCCAATGGTTTGGGAATCCAACCGAACAAATTTTGGTGCTCGACATGCAGGGAAGAGTGGTTGTGCAAAAAACAAATCTTACCAATTTAAATTTACAAATGCTACAAGATGGCGTGTATTGGATTAAAACACAAACCAACCAAGTTTGGCATACGCAAAAAGTGGTGTTAAAAAAATGAGGCAACCAATCCTACAAATACAAAATCTAAGCATTGGTTTTGGTTCAGAAAACCAATACCGAACCGTATTGCACGAAATTAACTGGGAATTATTTCCAAATGAAATTTTGGGTATAGTTGGAGAGTCAGGCTCCGGAAAATCTGTCGGATGTTTTGCTATTGCTGGTTTGCTTCCTGCCAAAAAAGCCAAGATTACTCAAGGTAAAATCTTATTAGAGGGGATTGACCTATATGCCCAAACAGAAAAAGAATGGCAACAGCTAAGAGGCAAGCATATCGGAATGGTTTTTCAAGAGCCAATGAGTGCCTTAAATCCATCGATGACTTGTGGTAGGCAAATAGAAGAAGTTTTAGCACAGCACACCCAATTAGCTAAAACGGAAATCAAAAGCAAAGTACTGCAGCTATTAGAACAAGTAAAATTGCCCTACCCGGAACGAATTTATCAAAGCTACCCACATCAAATTTCTGGAGGACAAAAACAACGTGTGGTGATTGCTATGGCAATTGCTTGCGAACCTAAAATTCTAATTGCAGATGAGCCAACAACTGCTTTAGATGTTACCGTTCAAAGAGAAATTCTTGACCTATTGGTAGAGATTAAAAACAAGATGGGAATGAGTATCGTTTTTATTTCTCATGATTTGTCGTTGGTCGCAAATTTTTCTGATCGAGTTTTGGTGATGCAACACGGGAAAATTGTGGAACAAGGGGTTACACAACAAATTTTTCAACATCCAAAAGAAACCTATACCAAAGCATTGTTGGCCTCTAAACCCAATCCGAATGAACGCTTAAAAAGACTGCCAACTATTCAAGATTTTTTAAACAATACACCATTACAAGTTTCTATCAGCAAAGAAGAGAGAAAAGAAAGATTGCAAGCGATGGAACAACAAGCTCCTTTATTGGAGATAAAAAATGTAGAAAAAACATATTGGAGTCAGGTTGGTTTTTTTGGTAAAAAACAAGCATATCAAGCAGTAAATGATGTTTCTTTAAAAATATATGAGGGGGAAACTCTCGGACTAGTAGGGGAGTCAGGTTGTGGAAAATCTACCCTAGGAAATTTAATTTTAAAATTAGACCAACCTCAAAAAGGAGCTATTTTTTACCAAGGGACAGATATTACCCAACTTAGTAACGATGCCTTTAGACAATTAAGAAAACAGATTCAAGTAATTTTTCAAGATCCATTTGCATCTCTTAATCCAAAATTAACAGTTGGAAAGGCAATTTTAGAGCCTATGCAAGTCCATGGAATATTAATCAAAACCCAAGAGCGAAAGGATTTTGTGATAGAACTTTTACAAAAAGTTGGCTTACAGGCAGAGCATTTTAATCGTTATCCACATGAATTTTCCGGAGGGCAACGTCAACGGATTGGGATTGCTAGGTCTATTGCTTTACAACCAAAACTAGTGGTGTGTGACGAATCAGTTTCGGCTTTAGATATTTCGGTACAAGCCCAAGTGTTGAATTTATTGAACGATTTAAAAGACGACTATCAGTTTACGTACTTATTTATTTCACACGACTTACAAGTGGTGAAATACATGAGTGATCACGTTGCGGTAATGCAACAAGGAAAAATTGTGGAATACAACGAGGCAGATGTGTTGTACGAACAACCTCAACACCCCTATACCCAAAAGTTGTTGCGAGCTATTCCGTAATTTTTTTGTTGATTGAATTTTTAGAAAAAATACTCTTTAAAACTGCATTTCCGGAATTTCACCTTCAATAATTAAAGTCCCTTCTGTAGCTTTTTGGATTTCTTCTACGCTAACTCCTGGTGCACGTTCTAATAATTTAAAACCCTTAGGAATAACTTCTAGTACGGCTAATTCTGTGACAACTTTTTTCACACAACCAACTCCGGTTAAAGGCAAGGTGCATTTTTTTAAAACTTTCGATTCACCTGCTTTGTTAACGTGCATCATGGCAACGATAATATTATCTGCAGAAGCTACCAAATCCATCGCACCACCCATTCCTTTGACCATTTTTCCCGGAATTTTCCAATTGGCAATGTCCCCATTTTCAGAAACTTCCATGGCACCTAAAATGGTTAAATCTACTTTTTTGCTTCGGATCATTCCAAAACTAAACGCAGAATCAAAAAAACTTGCACCAGGTAAAGTTGTGATGGTTTGTTTGCCTGCATTGATGATATCCGCATCTTCTTCCCCTTCAAAAGGAAAAGGGCCCATTCCTAAAACCCCATTTTCACTTTGAAATTCAACTGAAATATCCTCTCTCACAAAATTGGCAACCAAAGTAGGAATGCCAATCCCTAAGTTCACATAATATCCGTCTTTTACTTCTTTAGCAATTCGTTTAGCAATTTGGTTTTTATCTAGAGCCATGATATGTAATTGAAAATGATTGTATTTTTTTGGTTGATGAAATGATTTTTGACACTATCTTTTGAACTGTTTCACATTTTTGAATTTTCAAATTACTTTTTTCTCACCGTTCTTTGTTCAATCCTTTTCTCAAATTTCTCACCTTGAAAAATTCTATTCACCATGATACCAGGAATATGAATTTGATTTGGATCTAAGGATCCTGCTGGTACTAATTCTTCCACCTCAGCGATAGTAATTTTAGCTGCTCCAGCCATTGGTGCATTAAAATTTCTAGCGGTTCCTTTAAATATTAGATTTCCTGCTTCGTCACCTTTCCATGCTTTTACAATAGAAAAATCTGCTTGGTAAGCATGTTCTAACACATGCATTTTTCCGTTAAATTCACGAACTTCTTTGCCTTCCGCCACTTCGGTTCCATAACCTGCTGGTGTGTAAAATGCAGGTATTCCGGCTTGTGCTGCACGGCATTTTTCAGCTAAAGTTCCTTGTGGAGTTAACTCTACTTCTAATTCTCCGGAAAGCATCTGACGTTCAAATTCGGCATTTTCACCTACGTAAGATGAAATCATTTTTTTTATTTGACGTTTCTGCAACAACAACCCCAAACCAAAATCGTCTACTCCGGCATTATTGGAAATACAAGTTAGATTGGTAACTCCCATTTTTACCAACTCGGCAATGGAGTTTTCCGGAATTCCGCAAAGTCCAAAACCACCTAGCATGATGGTCATTCCGCTTTCAATTCCTTTTAAAGCTTCTTGTACATTGGCAACTTTTCGATTAATCATAAGTAATGAATGTTTGTGGTAAAGGTAATAATTTCGAAAGAAATCGTTTGCGTAAAAAATGGTAAAAAACTGCCCGAAGGCAGTGTATTTAGTAAAAATTAAACTCTGAAAAGTTTTGATCAAACTGGGTGGTATCCCGTTGAAAAATGTTACAATCAACCCGAATAGCAATATCTTTTGGCTGCAAAAAGTCTTCTTGCGAAATTTGTAGTTCTTTATTTTGGTAGCATTTGTGCATAAAGAGTCCCCAAATTGGCAATGCCATGGTAGCTCCTTGTCCTCTGGCAGTATCTCTAAAGTGAACAGACCTATCTTCACAACCAGCCCAAACCCCAGTAGCTAAATTAGGTACAATTCCCATAAACCAACCATCGGAATTGTTTTGGGTAGTTCCTGTTTTTCCGGCTATAGCATTGGTGAATTTATACGGATAGTTAGCAACGCCACCGCCTCCCCAACGAAGCCTTTTACTGGTTCCGTCTTCGGTTACTCCTTCCATTAATTTTAGGGTAGCATAAGCCACATCTTGGCTCATTACATCTTGTGATTCTGGAATCGCTTCATAGATTATGTTGCCGTTTTTATCTTCAATTCTGGTAATAAATTGTGGCTTGGTATAAATTCCTTGATTGGCAAAGGTGCTAAATGCAGCAACCATTTCTTCCACTGTAATTTCTACGGCACCTAAACAAATAGCAGGTTGATCGGGAATATTGGTGGTTACTCCTAATCGATGGGTTAAATCAATTACAGCTTTTGGTCCAACTTTATCAATTAGCCTTGCCGATACTGTATTTAAGGATGCTGCTAAAGCAGATTTTAAAGTAACCAAACCTCTGTATTTTCCGTCAGAGTTTTTCGGAGTCCAGTTGCTTCCTACGTTATGACGACCTCTTGGAATGGTAAAAGGAGCATCGCGAATGGTGTCGCAAGGCGACATATTTAGTTGTTCAATGGCAGTTGCATACACAAAAGGTTTAAACGATGACCCTACCTGACGCTTTGCTTTTCCTGCATGATCGTATTTAAAATGTTTGAAGTTGATACCACCCACCCAAGCTTTCACATGACCGGTTTGTGGCTCCATAGAAACCAAACCAGCATTGATAAAGTGCTTGTAATAACGGATTGAATCCATTGGAGTCATCACGGTATCTCTTTCCCCTTTCCAAGTAAAAATTCTCATTTCCGTTGGGATGGTGAATGATTTGGTGACTTCCTCTTCCGATTTTCCTTCGGAAATCATTTGTTGCCATCGAACTGAATTTTTCATCGATCTGGTCATGATGGCATCTATTTGACCTTGGTTGATATTGACAAAAGGAGCATTTTTTTGTCCTTTTTTAGATGCAAAGAATTGTTTTTGTAAGTTTTTAACGTGCTCTTCAACCGCTTCTTCTGCATATTGTTGCATACGAGAATCGATGGTAGTGTAAATTTTTAAACCATCACCATAAATATTGTATTTTTCACCATTAGGCTTGAAATGGGTTTCTGCCCATTTTTTCATGTAATCTCTTAGATATTCTCTAAAATAAGTAGCCGTTCCCTCGTTGTGGTCCTCGTATTTAAAGTTTAATTTGATGGGAAGTTTGGATAATTGTTCTGCAGCTTCTTTCTCTAAATATTTATTTCGAACCATTTGCTGTAAAACAGTGTTTCTACGGTTAAAAACTAACTCGTATCTGCTAGCTCTGTTTGGGTTAAAATAGGAAGGATTTTTTAGCATTCCTACCAATAAGGCTGCTTCTTCAATGGCCAAATCTTTCGGTTCTTTTGAAAAATATACTCTTGCAGCAGAACGAATTCCAACGGCATGGTTCACAAAATCTGCTCGGTTTAGATACATCGCAATGATTTCGTTTTTGGTGTAATGACGTTCTAACCTTACTGCAATGATCCACTCTTTTACTTTTTGGTGGATACGTACCACAATGTTTCGCGAACCTTCTCCGTGAAATAACAATTTAGCCAACTGTTGGGTTAGGGTACTTGCTCCACCATCTTTTCCCATTCCTTTCAAGGCTCGTAAGGTGCCACGAGCATCAATTCCGGAATGTTCTCTAAAACGTTCGTCTTCTGTAGCAATCAATGCATCTACCAAATGCTGTGGTAAATCTTGGTATTGAATTGGACTTCGGTTTTCTCGGTAAAATTTACCTAACATCACATCGTCTGAACTATATATTTCTGTTGCTAAATTGCTGTCAGGATTTTCTAATTCTTCAAACGAAGGCATTTCTCCCAACAAACCAATGGAGGTTAAAATAAAATAAAGGGCAAATAGAGCAACAACACCTCCAAAGAGTTTCCAAAATCTTCGGATATTTTGACTTAATTGAACAGGATTACTTGCCATGAATTGTTAACTAAGGGTTGTTTTATTTTTTTAGTTCTACTTTTTCTACTCTAAAGCCAATATCGGTAACACCTTCTAATACTTCTAATGGTTTTACGGAACCATTTTTTCGGTTGGCTTGTTCTAATGTAATGGTGTAGTCACCTTTTTCCAAGGTTAATTTTTCTTTGTAATATAATTGATTGGTTACTATGGAAGAAAAACCTTGGTCAATAAATTTACCATCCGGATTTGCCATGGCATACTCCAAAGTATCCACCAATACTTTTTGGTTTGGAAATTGCAATTTTGCAATAATAAATAAGTTATTGAATGCGTACTTTTCGTTGTTTCGCAATTGTATGAACAAATTAACCGGATCGGTGGATTCTTGTTTCCATGAAAATTGAACCAAAGTATCCTGATGCCATCCGTTTTTGGTGGATTGGTATTGGTCAAAAATTCGATTTTTATCACATGCAACCAAAGTGCATACAATTACCAAGACGGAAGCTATCCTCCACATATTAATCCCTTTTGTTTTTTGGATGGTTTGGTTTAGAAACAGGAACATTATGTGGCTTTTTATTTTGGTTTCTGTTTCTATTTTGGTTTCTGTTTTTTGGATTTTTAGGAGCATCAAATCGGGTGATACTTTCTTGTCCCATGGCATTGGTGAAATCTTTTTGTGGATTTCCTTCTTGCTCAATTTTATAATCTTCAATCGCAGAAACTTTCTTACCAGCTTTATTTTGAGCCAACAACTCTTTTACCACATCTTGCTCTAAAGCATGCCAATTAGCAAAATCATCTTTATAAGCAAACCATAAAATGCCTTTAAAAATGTCGATTTTCTGGCAAATGGCATCTCCTTTTTCGGTAGCAATTTTGGTGTCCATGCCAGGCATGTCTTTTAACGCATCTAAATAGGTATCTAACTCATAGTTCAAACAGCATTTTAGTTTGCCACATTGCCCAGCTAATTTTTGTGGGTTTAACGACAATTGCTGGTATCTTGCTGCAGAGGTATTTACACTTCTGAAATCTGTTAGCCATGTGGAGCAACACAATTCTCTACCGCAAGATCCTATTCCTCCTAATCGAGAAGCTTCTTGACGAAATCCAACTTGCTTCATTTCAATTCGTACGCCAAATTCTCGAGCATATTCTTTAATCAGCTGTCTAAAATCTACTCGATCACTAGCAGTGTAATAAAAAGTAGCTTTGGTGCCATCACCCTGAAATTCCACATCTGAAATTTTCATTTCTAAATGTAGTTGAATGGCAATTTCACGAGCTTTCATTCTAACAGGTTCTTCTTTGCCTCTTGCAGCAGTCCAAATATCTAAATCTTTTTGGTTTGCTTTTCTATAAATTTTAGGAAGAGTAACTTGAGGGTAATCGATGTTTTTCTTTTTCAATTGTACTTTTACCAATTCACCACTCAAGGAAACAATTCCTATATCGTGTCCGGGAGAAGCCTCCACAGCAACCACATCACCCATTTGCAACGGATTGCCATCAGTGATTTTAAAAAAGTCCTTTCTTCCGTTTTTAAAACGAACTTCTACTATATCAAATGGTTTTGCACCGGTTGGCAAACTCATGTTAGCCAACCAATCAAAAACAGTTAATTTATTACAACTTCCGGTGGCACAAGTGCCTTTATTTCCACATCCTTTCGGAATGCCGTTTTCGGTGGTTCCGGAAGAACAATTTGTACATGCCATACCTATTTAC